>JAGXLC010000112.1 GCA_018334875.1 Bacteroidales bacterium
GCAAACCCGAATTCTTGTTTTATTGCGATTTTACCATTTTCAAGTCCGAAAATGGTTTTGTTGTCTGTTAAATTGAGGTTTTTTTCATACTCCTCTTTTAGTCCAAATTCAATATTTTGAAGGACATCGAGGTGTTCATCATTCTCAAATCCCATTTTTTACTGTTTTAGTGTTTTCTATGCATCTTCTTTATTACATCAACCTATAATATTAATGACATGTATAAAAGTACAATTTATTTCGAAGCCTGCCAAAAAAATTTCTGCTCCTCTGGCTATTCCAGGTATTTTTTATACACCCTCCTGTAAAAATCCATATCCACCCCTCCTTCCCGCATCAGGCTTTCATCTTTCAATATCTCCTCCTTTTTCCCACTGGCCCTGATTTCCCCCCTGACCATAACGGCAAGCCGATCGCAGCATGAAATCAGCGGAAGCAGTGACTGCGATACAATGACCAGGGTTGCATCGAGCTTCCCGATTATATCCAGAAGTTGAACCACCATCACAGAATCCAGGCTTGCGAAAGGCTCATCGAAAGCTATCACCTCGGGACTGGTTGCCAAAACCGTTGCCAGGGCAACGCGCTTTCTTTCACCAAGAGAAAGATGATGGGAGTCAGCATTTTCAAATCCTTCAAGGTTCATAGCCTTAAGGGCCTGCTTTACCCTATCGCCTGCCTCCTGACGGTTGTAGCCAAAATTCAGTGGACCAAATGCGACATCCTCTGCTACCGTAGGGTTGAACAACTGGTCGTCCGGATTTTGAAATACAAGTCCCATCTTTTTCCGGATAACAGGCAACGATTTTTTTTCAACTTTTGTGTCGCCTATCTTTATCATGCCTTCACCTGCAATGATTCCGTTAAGATGAAGCAGAAGGGTTGATTTTCCGGCGCCGGAAGGCCCAATGATGCCTAACTTTTCTCCCCGGGCGACTTCAAGCGATATATCCTTAAGTACCGGATTGCCGGTAGTATATGAAAAGCTAAGGTGCTCTATTTTTATTCCGCTCGGCATATTATTAGTTTAAAAAGTGGTCAATCAGGGGTTGGTTTATCATCCGAAACACAAAAAGCAGCAAAACGAAAAATCCGATCCTCAGAACATCCCCGGTGCGTAGCTTTGGCTTGTTCATATCAGGGAACTCTCCGGAAAATCCCCTGGAAAGCATCGAATTATAGACTGTCTGAGAACGATCCAGGCTTCTGATGAAGATCATTGCAGCCTGGTTGCCATAAACCCGGAAACGGTTTATCCTTATTTTTCCGGGTGTCCTGCTGTCTCTTGCCCTGGTAGTTCTCAGCAGCTCATCATGAAGTATGAACACATACCTGTACATAAGTGCGGATATGACTCCAAGCAAACGTGGCATGCCAAGCATTCTTAGTCCTGCCAGAAGGCGGTGAAACCGGCCGGTTGAGGTAAGTAATATCAGCAGCAAAAGGGCAAAAAAGGCCTTCAGGAAAATGGTCAGTCCGGTCCTGACCCCTTCTGTTAAAAGTTGTCCCGTCTCCAGCGCATCTGTCCCTGTTAATGAAAGCGGATAGGATACTGCCGCAATGATAATGAATGGTGACACTACAAGGCACCGTTTAAGTATGTACCCCGGTGGTATTTTGCTTATTGCCGCCACCCAAAAAATGATGACTCCGTAAAATGCAAAGGGCAAAAGGTTTCCGTGCGGCTCGGACACAATAATCACTATCGCGGAAAAAGCCGCAATTAGCCTGGCCCTTGAATCAATCCTGTGGACAGGGGAATCCAGATCGCTGTATTTGTCTATAAATGAATGCTTCAATCACCAATGCTTTATTCAGTTTTTTCGGCAGACTGTTTCGCCCGCACACCGTAGTATATTCCGGTTATACCAAAAATAAGAGCCAGCCCGAATATAATTTTGTAAAATAACGGTATGCCGGCAGGAGAAACTGTTTCTTCTTCCATAACTGGGGCAGCAGCGGTCTCGTCCCCTTCATCTTCCGGGGATTCTTCCTCCGCGGTAATCCCTTTTATAAAATTTTCATCAATGCTGATGTTTGCCTTGTGCCTGTGACCTTGTTCGTCATCAATCTCAAAAACCCAGTCACCGGCAACGGAAGGAACAAAGGCAAAAAAGCCCCGTTTGTCGGTCCGCCCCCTCTGGTAAGGCTGATCTTCACCGGGAGCATAAATATTAACGCTGGCACTTGCCAACGGCGATGTCTGTGAAAAAAATGCATTCACTGATACTACAGGAGCATGTTTTTTAATCTCGAATTGAATTGAATGTGCGGAAGCAAGCGGCCCTAGCACAAACAATGCAACAATTATCATTAGTGTTGATCTTACCATAATTTTATATATTGGTTAAACCTATTTTTAATTGTATTCGTACGCGCCTTTCTGCTATACCTGAATAACCGAAACCGGTTAATTAGAGTCTGTCTATAATATCCGCTGGCTGCGTAACGCTCGTTTTCATGCCAGTCGATTACATCTGGTAGAGACGTACGGCCGTACGTCTCTACATTTGGCATTCAAAACTCACAAGCCTTGCCAGCGAACATTCTAGACGAGACTCTTTCAAATCTCTTTGACTTTATAGACAACACTAATTAAACCAGTGATAAATCTGTTAATCCATAATTTCCGGTCTGACCCTTCTGAAAAAACCGGCTGCTGACAGGGTGATTACCCCTTCAAAAATTGCGACCAGCAAATATACACCCATAAGATAGATTATCCTGCTACCATAACCCGAAAGTCGGAATTCTGCCACCATAAGAAGCATAGGTACAACTATGCCAAGCATACCTGTTAAAAAAGCTCTGATACTTTCATTGAGCGCCTTGATTCGCCATACAAGCCAGGCTAAAAAGGCTCCCGCTCCCATATTTAAAGAATTTACCCCTAATGTAATTAAACCGCCATGTTGAATGATCAGGCTTTGAAAAAGAAGTGCGGCAAAAATTGCCGGGAAAGCCCGCCTCCCGAGGATTATTGCGGCAACCCCGAACAAACCAAGATGCACTGATGTTCCAGCTATCGGAAAATGAATCAGGGATGCCACAAAAAGTGCAGCAGCGGTCATACCCATCTTGGGTACATCCTCTTGCGGTGTTTTTCGTCCCGCGATCCATACCAGCCCGATTGCAGCTACATTAGCAGCAATACAGATGTTGGTGTCAATTATGCCGTCTGAGATATGCATAAAATGTCTGTTAAGCCTCAAAGGTAGGCAATTAATAATTCATTACAAGGAATTCAGTGCCTCTATTTTTCTAACCTGCATTATTCAAAAACGAATCCCGCTGGTAAGCGGGAAAGTTTTTGAATGCGGGATGGTTTGAGGGATGGATGCAGGCTCGCCTTCGCGAAGCTTCTGCGGAGCAAGGTTACCCCGCATTAGAAAAACCGGCTTTTTGCGAAATTTATTGAAGCAAAAAGCCAGGTTTTTCAATAGCGTCAGAATTATTCTTGAATAATTCGGGCTAAATCCTGTTTCACTGAATTTACCCTCAACAACATCATCGGTCAATCCTGAGAGGTAAGGATCAATAAATACAAACAATAAAATCGTTGCAAATCCATTTGCAATCGCTGAAAGTGTGGCTGAAGTCGTTCTTAATTCAGGCTCCAATAGTCCAGCATATAACGAAGACAAAACACCTACAGTAAAAATACCTACTGCAATGACATTATAAATAAAAATCAAAGATATTATTACCGTCTGCCTGGGATGAATAAAAAGGCTATTGCCCTTCCTTCGCTGAAACAGGATACCAAATTACTGGTATTACTGAACTGTTCTCACTCCTCCTCTAAACCTCAGAGCCGGGTCACGATTCCTTCGCGGTTAAAGCGGGGTGCCAGCCTGGAGATTAGAATGTAGTCGAGTATAAAGACTATAAGGGCGGCAAGCAGTACATAGAGAGGGTTAAATATTACCAGGCCCGTTACCTGCAAAACGATCAGAAGGACGAGAGGTATGACGATAAAGGCGGACATTTGCTGGGCTTCCATGTAGGATTTCGCCTTCATCGAAACCATGAGGGTAACCGAAAGGCCGAGGAGACTGAGAGCCGGTGCAAGGAGGATAATCCCGGGAATCCATACGAGGCTTTGAACGAGCATGATCCCGTCGAAGTAGAGGGAAATTCCGTTTACCACCAGAAAGTAGAAAATAAAACCTACAACCGTCAGTATATATCCCGGTATAAAAGAGCCGAAGAGTTTTGCAGAATTGGTTTACCCTCGAAGCGCTTACAAAAAATAGAAGATTTTTGAAAGCGCCAGGGCCTTTAGCAATTTTAATTAACTTATTTAAATTGCAAAACTCAGAAATTTTTTTTAATTCAGTGTATCGCTTTACCTTGCCTGTAACGTTTGGCGAGTACCCGAAGCTGGCGACCAACGGGAGCCGGGCACTCGCTGTAAGTTGCTTTGTTGGTTTGGCGTCTCTTGTATATTCACTTCTTATATGTCCTTAATTACATTATTTAGTATTTCTGCAATTTCAATGACCTTATCAATATCCACTATTCCGATATTGTCATTTTTTGTATGAGTAATGTCTTGACTTTCGGCACTTTCTGTAAACCATTCCGAGGAAACGGCAATTGCAGGTACACCATATTGCAAAAAGATACTATGATCACCCTGTGGCCATGGCACTCCTTCTTTAACATCCGGATATTCATTAATACTAATTAGCGTCTGTCTATAAACTCTAAATATGCTCTGTCCAATGAACAGAGTGTTGCGATAGGTTAATAAGAAAGGCCTGAAGGATAATGTCGTGATAGCCATTATCGATCACACTGAAGAGATCAAGACAGATGAAAATGATACGCCTTACCTGGCACATCTCAAGCAACATACGGGAATGGAGTCATTCATGCTCTCATCGGATTGTGCTATTATCCGAATAACTGCACAAACGCATCATCTCATATATGGGGTTGACACCAGAGGATGGATTACAACAGCCAAACTGAATTTCATTTAATTATGTTTTCTTATATTTTAATTGTTTAATTTTATCCTTTTGAAACTTTTGAATCCATTAAATCGAATGCGGGGATTTACACGGAGCTTGAAGTTGGCAGTTGACTGGAAAGAAAAACAGGTGAAAAGATTACTATGATACTTCAGAAGGCACTAATTATCAGGAAAATTATTCATATTTCATTAGGTCTGATTATATTGATACTTAGTTTTGTTCTGGAAAGGAATGTTTTATTGTACCTGATTATCGCCGGTACAATATTCTCTTTTTTGACTTTCAATTATAAAAAATTTCATCTTTTACATAAGACTGAAAACAAGAGTCTGGGCACCCTTTATTACCCCGTTGGTATATTATCATCTTATTTGATTTTGTATCATCTTCCCGTATATTATTTTCAGTCATCTCTTATGCTGCTTTCCTTGTCAGATACATTGGCTAATTTTGCCGGTCAGATAGAGAAGAGCAATGTTTGGTTTCGGGCGTTCCATGATAGAAAAAGCATCTACGGAATTATTGTGTACATCCTGTCTGCCATTTTGATTCTATATCTTTTCTTACCCGATTTTTTGAGTTTAAATATCCCATATATCCTTTTTGCTTTGATATGGGCAGTGATTCTTGAAACAGCATCCATGCGAGGCTCTGATAATTTCAGTATTCCGGCAGGGCTTGCCTTGTTTTTCTTTCTGACTTATCATTATGAGCTTAATTATCTTTATTTGTCCATAATTCTTATTGCTTTGGCTCCAGCGGGCCTTTTCTTATTTCAATTCAATATTCTGACACGCCGGGGAAGCTTTGCTGCCTATTTACTGGGGTTTTATTTAGCAGGTATTGCAGGTTGGCCATGGTTGATATCTGTTTTGCTCTTCTTTTTGAGCTCTGCAGCTTTGACGAAATTACAGCATGCAATACAAGGCGTTAAAAATAAATCCATGGCGCGCAATACCTGGCAGGTTATTGCCAATATAATATGGGCAGTGACCAGCTCTGTCCTGTTTTTATTGACGCATGATGAAATATTTATACTTTTATTTATCGCTTTCGTAGCTGCAGTAACGGCTGATACCTGGGCCAGTGAAATTGGACCGCTGCTTAGTAAAAAATGCTTTTCCCTGTCGACAATGAGAACCGCACCGGCTGGTACAAATGGCGGCATCTCTTTACTTGGCAGTGTGGCCGCCTTGAGTGGTGCAACTGTTATCTCTTCCATAGCCTACTACCTCTTTTTTGGCTCCTGGCAATGGGATATTATAGCAATCCTCAGCGCCTCTGCGTTTTTAGCCTCCTTTGTGGATTCCCTGCTTGGCGCGTTTGTTGAAGTTAAACTGCTTCGCTTAAATTATTTTAAGAAAAGAAAAACATCAGAATCCATTACTCCCAATGATTTGGTAAATATGGCCGGTTCTTTTTCAGCTTTTGTTTTTTACCTATTACTATCATGGGTTTTTTAAAAGGCATCAATCAGGTTCAGCGCTTACATATATATATATATTACGAAGCCAATGATAAGCAACAGGGAAAAGGCCAGATGTATAAGCACGGTGAGTTTGGCTCCCTTTTTTAAGAGGTCAGGATTGTCATGATTTTTGTAAATAATACCTGCAGCTTTTGGAAAAAGAAAAATGTAAGGGATAAGTGCAAAAAGAAAAGGCCATGAATGACCGGGGAAGAAGATGAACAATACAATCACATTTGCTATTATTGCTGATTGAACAAGAAGATATATTACCGATGTAAATCTGGTACCCCTGCGTGATGCTACACCGTGTTTACCTCCTGCACGATCTGCTTCCAGATCAATCATCTGACCTGCCAGTAAAATTGATGAAGTGCTCAGCCCTGTAGCAGGCATCAATAGCCAAACTAAAGGATGCAATCCAATATTTTGACTAACTGTGGCTATCCATATAGCCATCGGCCCAAAAGCAAACCAGACAGATATTTCGCCCCAACCCCTGTATGACAGCTTAACTGGTGGTGCCGTATAGTATTTACTGAAAAAAGCTGATAGCAAATAGAGGCCCCACAGATATGGCCATAGTGTTTTATCTATGAGCGGCATAAGCGCTATTGTTCCAACAAAAGCAACGATCAAACCGCTGCGGGCCAGAAAAAACATCCGGCCCATCAGTTCAGGGTTATCAAGTAAAACACCCGAACCTCCGCTGGATTCATTGCGGTGCACATTCACCTTATCTGTTCCCTGTATTGTATCAAAAATATCGTTATACACATTGGTAGCCACATGCAAAACAATACCGATAATCAACACAATGAGAAAATTGAGTACCTCCAGTTTGCCGTTCAGATGAACAGCCAGTAGTGTTCCCAATATTATGGGAGCAATGATGGAGCTCAAAAAATGTATCCTGATCATTTTACCAATTCCCGGGTTCTCTTTCATAAGCTGGTTCCTTTTTAAATGATTTCGTATGTAGCCTGAAATTACAAAACATTTGATTCTATTGTATTGTTCTCAGTTATTCAGATTTTTTTTCTTCTGATATGGCACTGGTATCATTTCTCCCTGCATGTAGCAGTCCGGTACTGAAAATTCGCTTGCGGGGAATCTGCAATACCTGGTCTGATAGTCGAGGTATATTCTCTATCATATCTTTTAATGTCTTTTACTTCCAAAATCTTACCGATAACGGATTGAATACAGTGCATTGGGCATTTCAAAGCACCCCTCCTAACCAAACGCTATATGTGTGATTGGTCATTTTATCAACTCTTGTAATTTATGGTAATCTCCTACCATATCCAAACCAGCAATATTTGTGCTGTCCATAAAAATCATGTTTCCCTTTTTATCCATCATTGTAATCTTTAATATCGCGTCAATACTTTCAGAAATTCTACGATCCATTGCACCTTTAACCGGGGCTTTAAGTATACTTGTATTGGTTGACATTGCATTGATTATAAAGGTGTTATTTTTATTCTCGATATTTATCTTTAATTGATTGGAATCCGCAATTTCCAGTTGCAGTTTTGTTGGGCGATAGGTAGCAAAGTGATGTATTTGATTATTGTGATAGAAAAAACCTAAAAATCCGGTAAATGATTTTTTTATCCATGGTGTATTAGCAATTGAGAGCATAAAGGAACTATTTGTATTGTTGATATGATTGCTTTGAATCCAAATCCATGCCGAAGGCATGCTCGACCCCCAATCCTTTTCAATGTATCCTCTACCGCCTTTAAAATCGTGAACCTCATCATTGATAATAATTTTCCCATTTAAACTATGGGTCAGACTTACTACTCCATGATAGCACTCCATAAAAGGTACGAAGCGATAAAACCCCATTATTCCGATATTTAACAATCCGCCGGATTTATACTCAACCTGATTGAACATTGATATTTTACCGGAAATAATTGAATGATCGTCCTTTAGATCAAGGATAATACTATCTTTTGAGAAATAACTATCTGCTATTTTTAGGGCAAATTCTTTTTTTGAGAATGAAAATTCTTCAATGGGATATGAGTAGTAACTGGTTTGAGCGGTAATCCCATTTATTATTTGAATAAAGGCATGTTTTTCCCTGCCATCACTGGAAAGTGATATTCCCGGAATTACACTAATTACAGATGATCCATCATTGGCAACCATTTTAAAATACCAACCTTCAAAGTAATTTTTTTTCTTTTTATTTCCTTGAAAGATAGCTGTGTTGCCTAATTTTTTTAAATCATAAAATGGGATGAATTTGTGATCGGTGTAATGTATTTCTTTTTTCATCTCTTGTGCCTGGATAGGAATAATGGTAAAGTATAAAATCACTCCAAATAAAAATACGGTATTTGAGTGGTTATTCTCTTCATCGTTGCGTCTTTTACCTATTTTCTTTGTTCAAATCAGTCCTTCATCTATTTAACCAGCAATTGCCAGATTCCAGTGTTCTGAATAATTAAGCCTCACGCACAGGCATATATGGTACAGCGGTTTTGGACCACCATTCTTATTCATGGAACAAAACATTTGTTGAACCTCAGATATATTTAATCTTCTGTCTCACCCGCTGTTGTATATATGCGATGTTACCAACCGTACATTGTTCAGTCCGTCAGTTGATAATCATGAATTAGTATATCTGCTGATAAGTTTAATTTTTTGGTGAGTTTTCTGATCATGCCAATGGTTAACCTGCGTTCACGATTCAATATTTCAGATACCCGGCTTTTACCTCCAATTTCAGGTATCAGGTCAACTTGTCTTAAGTTTAACTTTTCCATCCGAATTTTAATGGCTTCAATAGGATCTGGAGTTTCTATAGGATAATTTTGCTTTTCATATTCATCTACCAATATAGCCAATACATCTGCTTCATCGCTTTCCTGTGAATCAATGGGAGCATCAAATATTTCTTCAAGTCTCTTTAAAGCTTCCTGATAGTCTTTTTCTGTTTTTATTGGTTTAATATTCATTCCTTTATTTTTTAAATCGTGTTTGCATCAATGTTGTCATATTCATTATGGGTACCAATAAATCTGACAAATGCCCATTGTTTTTCAAAGTTGAATTTGACAACCAGTCTACATGAATTTCCTTTAATGTTAAAAACGATGCGTCCATTTTTCAATATACTTGCATTTGGGTATGTCATTTTAACATCATGTGGATTTCTCCAATTTGAGCTCATTGCAGTGTTGTGCTTTCGTGCTTTTTTACCTAGGCGTTAATTGAATCGATAAATTCAAAGCATTCGCTACTAGCAATAGATTTGAAATTCTCACATCTTCGCCATTTTCAATCCGAGAAATATAAGGGCGCTTCTTTCCTATAGCTTCAGCCAATCTCTCTTGGCTCATATGTAATTCTTTCCGTCTATTTCTTATAATCTCACCGAAATAATAGGAATATGCTTCATCTCGGAATTTCTCTCTGCTTTCTGAACCTTTTTCACCGTAGCGTTCTGCCAATAAGTCCTTTGCTTTCATTGCTTTCATAATTCCTTACTTTTTAAATATTCCTCTAAAATTTTCTCTGCTTCCTTGATTGCTTTAACATAATCTTTGTTCGACTTTTTTATAAATCCATTCAAGCAAACAGCCTTTGTAGATTCAGAAAA
Organism: Bacteroidales bacterium; assembly: GCA_018334875.1. NCBI lineage: Bacteria > Pseudomonadati > Bacteroidota > Bacteroidia > Bacteroidales > Bacteroidales bacterium. The sequence continues at coordinate 10,076 of JAGXLC010000112.1, forward strand.
ATTCAAATGGTCAATCGCAAAAATCAATACTCGATATTCGTTGCCTGCTTTAATTCGCAGTTCTGTAAAACCTTGAATTCTTTAGTTTCTTCACGAAATTAGTATGAACAACTTTCACTTCTCCAATTATCTCAATCAATTTAAAGAATTTATCAGAGACTCTTTTTCCTTGAGCATCGACGAAATCTAAGCATTTTTCTGTAATGTCAACTTCTCTCATTTTACAAATGTAATGAATTCGTTACGACAAATCAAAAATTTCAAGAATAATTTTTGTTAGCACGAACTTTTTTGGGCATGAAGCAACCGGGTAGGTCAGGAGGAGCAAAACTCCTCCCTTCCCCCCTAAGAACCGTATCCCGATAAAATAATCGGGACAGGCTGTGATAGTTTCTCCGGCAGCTGCCGGACTCAAGTACTTTTAAGGCTTCCACAGCCTGTCCCGCATACGAAGTATCGGGAGTACTGCTGAGGGGACAGCAGGTTTACCCCGTTTGATGTTATCCTACGGGGTGAATCAAAAAACATAGTCCTTAGTAAAACAATCATCTATGCGACCTCGTGTCGCAACAACGGAAAGCTGTATAAACTTGGGGATGGACTACTCCTGGATCCTATTCCCCGGTTAGAAATATTGCTATATTGATGTTTTTTAGCATAACTAGCTGCAAACCAATTGTTTATACAGCATATTAAATGTTATGAGCTGCCCATTATTCGCTAAAGAGGGAATGTACTTCTTCTTTTAGTTTGGGCAAATGATTGATTACAATACTCCAAATTAAATCATCGGATACTTTATCATATCCATGGATAATTCTATTTCGCGTACCAATGATTTTTTCGGCATTTTCAAGCTGGAAGTCATTGTCCTTCCTGCGAATTCTATAGACGGCTTCACCTATTATTTCCAGATTTCGCTCGACTGCTCTTTTTGTTTTAATGTCTCTTAAATACTCCTCAAATTTTCGGGGTTTGTCTTCATAATAACTTTCAATCTCATTTATGGATTGTAAGATATCATAAAGCCATGTTTTTATATCATTATCCATAAATTTGCTTTTTTGAGGAGTTAATTGATTGACGAAGGTAGGGATTTTTAATGGCTTTTTCCTCAAGGAGATCAATCTGTCTGTTCAAAAGATCTTCCAAAGATTTCTTTAGATCAAAATAATTATCAGCATAATTATAGATGTCTACATCAGAAAAATCCACAAGGAAGTCAATATCACTTGATTGGTTGTATCGATCAGTCAAGACAGACCCAAAGACAAAGAGCTTAGAAACTCTGTGTTTGCTACACAACGCCTTGATTCTTTCTATGTTTCTATCAATTATGCTCATATTTCAAATATACAAACTTTATAATATAAACGAAAAACAGGGGGGTTTTGTATGGGTTGCCCATAACGATGTTGTAGGTAGTGCTACTTCTGGAATTTCTTGGGGTTTACATGGACAACCTTTCCGTTTTCTGATACTACTATATCAAAATTTCGGTCAATCTTATTCTTTATTAACCGTTGGTAATATAGCTCCAATCCCTTTATCAGCTTTTCCCTTTTTTCAAGATTATTTGTTG
>JAGXLC010000113.1 GCA_018334875.1 Bacteroidales bacterium
GGCTATAGGTTATAAGCTTCAAATTTCCTCCCGATGAATGTTCATACCCGTTTTCTCATCAATTGTTTTAGAAAACCGTAGAAAAGCAGGGCAATTATAAAAAAATAGTAATATTGAACCACATTAGAACACAATAGCCAATAACCTCATTTATATTGCCATTCTATAAAGCATCAAATTAATGAAGTGAAACGCATAATTGACAATGTAACCATCTAACCATTCATCCCCGCTATTTCCCTCTTAATTACCGGCCATCGGGAGTTTTCCGGTTATATAATAACCGCCGTACAATTTGAGTTATCTTTGTGATATGAAAACATTGGTTTGGCTGATCCGGCAATTCTTCAAATATTTTGTGCTGGGCTTTGTCTGGTTTTACCGGTGGGTGATCTCCCCCATTACCATGTCATCCTGCAGGCATGTGCCCACCTGTTCCCAGTATATGATAGAAGCGATTCACCGGCATGGCCCGGGCAGGGGATTTTTGCTGGGCATGAACCGGCTCTCGCGCTGTCATCCCTGGGGAACGCACGGCTACGATCCGGTACCGCAGTTTGTGATCAGGAAATACCGAACCGGGAGGAAGGGTAAGACGGAGACGATACTGAAAGACCAAATGAGTAGTGAGTGATGAGTAGTGAGTTATGAGTGGTGAGTTGTGAGTTGTGAGTTGTGAGTGTGAAGGTTAAAGGTGGAAGGTGGAAGGCATAGTAACTTGTCATTGATTGTCATTAGGTTGTCATTGATTGTCATTAAATGCTCATTCGATAGGCTTTAGGAGTGAGTTGTGAATAGTGTTTGGCAGTGAGTTGTGAGTGTGAAGGTTAAAGGTGGAAGGTGGAAGGCATAGTAACTTGTCATTGATTGTCATTAGGTTGTCATTGATTGTCATTAAATGCTCATTCGATAGGCTTTAGGAGGGAGTTGGGAGTGAGTTGCTATGTACAGAATTAAAGACCCGAGCCTGACATTTCAGGGATTAATCTACTAGATTTTCAGAACACTCACTACTCGAGCTCACTACTCTCCTCTTGTCCCATCTCCCATCGTTCTGTCGCTCTTTCGTTCAAAAATCTCCGAGACGCAAGCATTGCGTCTCTACTGCTTTTCCTGTAGCTACATCGCTGCCTACTGCCTACTAATTTACAAACTGCTGCTAATAGCTTAATGACAACAAATGACATTTTCCTCACTACTCACTACTCACCACTCACTACTCACTACTAATCCCCCGTCAGCTCCGTCGCCGGTTTCCTTAAGGCCCAAAGTTCGAAGACGAGGCCCACGTTGACTGAAAGGGCTTTGAAGTTGGAAGGGACCATGTCCTTGAATCCGATATTCAACAGATCACTGAAATAATGCTTCTCCGGGTTCATGCGCTGGTAATTGTAACCGATTTCGGTATTGAGACAGATCCGTTCTGAGACGAAATACTTGAATCCGACTCCGCCGTTGATGAACATGCCCTCCTCAATTTCCGGGGCAACAGGAAGGGATTTTCCCAAGTCAAAGAACACATAGGGGGTGTTTCTGGCATCGTGCAGATAAGCCCGTACATCGGCGAAAACCGGAAACGTATTGTATGAAGGATTGTTGTAGGCATCCGCGCCGGCGCCCAGGGCAACCGAAAAACGCGGTGTGATGAAATACCCGAACAGGGTTCTCAGTCTGTAAGCTTCCGATTGGTTGGCGCGCAAATCACCGTCGTAGGAAATGTTTCCCACTCCGGGCATATAGCCCGTCTGGGTAATGTTAAAAACGCCTTCGTTCTTTCTGGTGACAATTTCTACCTCCTGGGCATGACCATATCCTGCCATCATCAAGTACAAGATGAATATCAAATACTTTTTCATAAGCGCTGGTTTGTTTATCATATCCACAGATCAATCCATTTCAAGTCTTTTTATCAAAGAAAGCTTACCTATTAAGAAATCCTTTTAATATATAAAAAATCTGACGGATAAAAAACGAAGGCAGGCTTTAGATTTCACTTCACGCTGGGCACCCTACCATTTGGCTAATGGTTGGTAGTCACAAACCTCCATAATAGACTTTCACCCTCGAGTTAATGGTCGTGCACGGCAAACTTAAAAAAGAGGATGATCGTAGACCATCCTCTTTTTTTTGAAAAACTTAAATATTGAATATTATTCTGTATCCCAGAAAATATTTACTAGTGGTGAATCTTCTCCACCCATAGCTTCTACCGCTGCATTGTAACTTTCCTCATTGAGTCTCGGTTCATCAAACGGATAAGGCATTCTAACAGGAACTTCCGGATACTGTGATCCGGGAGCCACTTCAAAAGTAGGATAATCCAGGATTCTCCAGGAAGCCCATGCTTCATTGCCTCTGTTATATAGGGCAATCCATTTCTGCAATCCAATTTTTTCTTTCCAGGTACCTTCTGCTGAAGAATAAGCTACATCTTCCTGAGCCAGATAATCCTCTGCCTCATCATCTGTACCACCCCATCTTTCTATGCTGGCGGTTATTGCATTGTTATAATGGTCTTCAGCGGATCCGCTCACATCATAACCTTCGCGTTCAGCGGCTTCAGCTTTAAGGAACTCCATTTCAACATAATCCATAAACACATGTTCGAAATCAGGTTCATAGAATTGACCTGTGAAATGGCTTACAGCCGAGTAGGTTTCTACCTGAATTCCATAAGGCTGCGGATTATAATAATCTCCTACACCATCACCGGTTGTGTCTACTTTTGAAAAGAAATCATTTTTCCTTGGATCATTAAGAGAATCCATAGGAGCGTATAATGTATTGGTAGGCACAACGTCTTTTCTGCCATCAAGGGTAAACCATTCATAAATGGAGTGAACGTGAGGTGCAAGCTTGGTGAATTCGAAAACAGCACTTTGATCCTGAGAATCAAATACACCCGTACTCAAAGCTTCATTTGCAGCTGTCTGAGAATAATCTGGATCAGAATCTGCAAGGCGCATGGCCAGCCTGAACTTCAAAGAAGCGGCAAATTTTTTCCACATAGCTGCATCACCACCATAAAAAAGATCATAGTCGTCAAATGAACCGGCAAGAGGATCCAGCTGATTTATATCCTCCGTCAATCTGGAAATAAGATCTTTGTATATGGTTTCCGCGTCGTCATATTTCGGTGTGGCGTTATTCGGGTCCAGGGCTTCTGTGTATGGAACATTGCCGAATACATCCACCAGGAGATGATATGTATAAACCTGATGTATGTCAATAATTGCTAACATATTGTCCCTTTTAGGGAACTCAGGTTCAGCAAAATCGGTTTGATTTACCATTTTTTCAGCTTCATTGAAATCCATAAGCACATTTCGATACATCACATTCCAGAAATTATCAGGAATTGATCTGTCGGAAAAGTCGAAACGAACTTCTGTCAGATAGGTAACCTCGGTCCAGTATTGTACAAAAAACCTGGAGATATTGATATTATAGTTCATTGTACTGACATAATCCCCCAATTGTCTCTGGGCGTTTGTAAAAAGCGCCTGCGGAGAAGCTTCCTCCGGATTTTTGGGGTCTGCATTATCGGGCAGTTCACAGGAGAAAGTCCCGATAATTAGTATTAACAATATTGCTATTTTATTTAATTTTTTCATCATTATTGAATTTTTTCAATTATAAAACCAAAACTATAATTACAGGCCTAAGGTCAGATTAAATCCAACCATCCTTTTTGTTGGGTATGCTCCATGTTCTATACCCTGGTACCTGCCTGCACTGAGGATAGCCTCAGGGTCAAAGTGTGGGGTATTTTTAAGCAGTATGGCCAGATTATGCCCGATCAATGACGCCTGAAGTCTTGTAAATGGAGTCTTGCTTACTATATTGTCCGGGAAGCTATATGTAAGTGAAACGTCTCTTAATTTTACATAAGAAGCATCATATACGTTGTAAGCTTCCGGAATATAGCCATAATACCAGGCTCCAAAAAAGTTCTGGGTTGTAATATAGGTTTCATTGGGGCTGCCATCGGGATAAACCGTATTGGGGAATTTGTATCCTCCGTTATTTGAAAGATCATCCCTAATATTTCCACCCTGATCATTTTTGCCTACAGTTTCCTCATATACACCAGTGGCCATTCCATATTTCTGATTTACAGAATAAATATCGCCTCCCTGTTGGATATCAAATAAAACATCAAGCGATAAATTCTTATAGGATATTGTTGTGGAAATTCCTGCTTTCCAATCAGGTTGTATATTTCCCAACACCTTATCCTTGTCTGTTTCCTGGAACCTACCTGCAGCAAATCCTGCATCATCCGGATAAACCACTCTTTTTCCATCCTCGTAGAGGAAATCTTTTCCTTTAATTGCGCCAAACGGCTGTCCTTCAGTGGCGTTAACCGAGACACCCCATGCACTGAAGAGCAGATAATTACTTATACCTTCTGCCAGTTCAACCACTTTATTCTCGCTCTGTGCCCAATTAACAGAAATATCCCAGGAGAAATTATTGGTTTCAATTGGGGTTCCTGTCAACATCAGTTCTACACCTTTATTCTGGAGTTCACCGCCATTTACAAATTTCTGGTCGACTCCGGTTGCGTCGGTCACATCCACCGGCATGATCTGATTAAAGGTATTGTTTTGATAAAACGATATATCAAAACCGACCCTACGTTCCAGGAAATAAGTTTCCAAACCGGCTTCATAACTTACCGTGTTTTCCGGCTTCAGATCGGGGTTGGCTGCCTGAGCATCCACAGAGAACAGACCCAGATTCAACCAGTTGCTATACTGGGTATAGGTAGAAGCTGTTCTGTATGCCGGGGCATCGTTACCAACTTCTGCATAGCTTAACCGTACTTTACCGAAGGATAGCACGTCCGATTCTATCAACTCAGAGAAAACCAGGTTTGTAGCAACCGAAGGATAGAAATAGGAGTTGTTTTCATCGGGCAAGGTTGAAGAAATATCATTTCTTCCGGTTAACTCAAGATATAAAAGTTCATTGTAGCCTATAGAGACACTACCGTAATAACTGTTTTTACCTCTGTCTATATAGTCCTCATCAAAAACATCCGTCGGAGAACTTGAGTTAGATACAAAATATTTGTTGGGAACAATTAATCCTCCAACGGTTTCTGAAGTTTGAGACTGCATCTCTCTTCTCAGAAAATTGGTTCCTAAAACGCCGGAGAAGGAAAAGCTACCCACCTCTTTATCAAATCTGAGCATAAGGTCGGTGTTGGTTTCCTTATTTGTTCGAGTTGCTTTGGAATATTCTGATGTTTCGAGACTACCTTCTGCAATTCTCTGATTTCTGAACCAGTTGTAGTAATCAAGTCCAAAACGACCCACAAAAGTCAGCCAATCAGTCAGGTCATAATCAATCTCTGCTTTGCCATAGAAACGGTCACGGCCATCATCTTCCCACATCTCATTTCTGACCCAATAGGGATTATTGAAATATATGGGTCTCAGATTACCGGAAACGGGTCCAGCGATATTCCAGGTTTTTTGTCTTCCGGTAGAACTTCTATAATCTTCCAGGCGGGCAAAATCCACATTGGTTTGAAACCACTGGCCAAAAGCCTGCATCACATTGCGGCCGTCATATCCTGTACCAAATCTGCCTATAGTTCTATTATTAACATAATTGGTATTTGCCTGAACGGTCAGCCTTTCTGTAAAGTCATAAGATCCGTTAAAACTAAAGTTGTGTTTTGTACCATTACTTTTGGGCAAGATCCCTTTATTGGCAACGTTGGTATAGGAAAACCGGAAATTACCGTCCTGATTTCCACCAGTGAATGAGATGCTGTTTTCAGCTTTAGTCGCCGGACGGAAAAAGTCCTCTATCGTATTAGATGGAGCAGCCCATGGGCGCGTATTCAGATAATTATCATCTTCCGGATAAAGTGCATCCCAATGAATTACGTCCATACTGGGATCAAATTCAGATCCCCATGAGGCATCATCCATTGTTTTAACGACTTTTTCATCTTCTCCATCGCCATCTAAGTCTGCATTAATAAAGCTGCCTCCAAAATAGCCCGCACCATATTTATGCTGATGCTGAGGGAAAGTCTTATCATTAACGGTACTTACGGTATAACTTGAATTTACCGTTACACCCAGACCTTCACTTTTCTGACCTTTTTTGGTGGTAATCAGAACCACACCTCTTGCTGCGCGGGAACCATATAAAGCGCTTGCAGCCGAACCTTTCAGGACTGAGACATTCTCTATATCCTGAGGATTAATATCCATGGCGGCATTGCCGAAGTCGTAACCTCCACCCCCAGTTTGCTGGCTGGCTGAGTTAATCACACTATTATCAATAGGAACTCCATCCACAATGAATAAAGGCTGATTGTTACCGGTAATCGAAGTCCAGCCTCTTATAATCATATTTGCAGAGCCTCCCATAGTATTGGATTGATTGATATTCACCCCTGCAATTTTACCGGAAAGTGCATCAATCGGATTACTTTGCTTTGATTTGGCTATATTATCTCCGCCAACATCCTGAACAGAATAGCCAAGAGACTTTTTCTCACGGCTAATACCCAAAGCAGTAATCACAACCTCTTCCATTTCTTCAACGGAAGGCTGCATTTCCACATCAATCGTGGTACGCCCCTGAATAGACACTTCCCGGGTTTGCATACCCACGAAGCTAAATACCAGTGTTTCCGCGTCGGACGGCACTTCAAGCGAGTATTGACCGTCCATGTCTGTCGTTGTTCCAATGGTTGTCTGACTCTGGACAACTATTGAAACCCCCGGGATCGGCTCACCTGTCTCTGCATTGGTGACCGTCCCTGTAATCTGCATTTGTGCTGAGGCCGTCAATCCGGCAAACAGCAAAAATGTTAAAATCAAGGTTAGTTTTCTCATAGAGCTTAGTTTTAATTACACCAAATTTTGGTTTTGTTAGACATATAATTGATTTTAAGATACACACTCACTTTAAAATTATTAGATATACATTTTACTCCCTTTCAAATGCAATTCTTTATTATAATAATATTGCGGCTTTCAGATATACCTGCGAAGAACGATCATAATTTAAAGGCTTAAACAAAAGGGAATTGATTTCAAACATTTTTACCATCATATTAAGCACGAATAAACGTATTCCAAATGACTTTTGCAAACATTTTGTTAAAAAATTTAAATTAAAATTTTTTTATACATAAAATCTGTTCTTTGATTTTCAATTTATAATAAAACTTATCATAAAAAATGAACCCATGAAATACAATGACAAAAATAAACATTTTTTAACAGTACTAAAAATTTCAGGGGGCAATTGTGTTTTTTTGCTTAATTTATATTAAATACTTAAAAATATTAGGGGTTATTAGCACAAACATTATCTTTTTATAGTTTGGCTTCATTGTTTTTCTTCACCCTTTGATCAAGATAGATTATGTACCCGTTCTCGTAACCACCGTCATTCTCATCAGCTAAAGAATTTCTTCCGGCAGCATCCATCAAACCAAATTCAGTTCTGTTATTCTAAAAAAATAATATATCTTTGCACGATAATCTTATAACACACGTTGAATTAAAAAACAACAATAGCAATGCAGATCAAAGGAGCCATCAGATTAGTAGCGATTTTGCTGACATTAATTTGTATCTACTATTTGTCTTTTACAGTAGTTACCGCGAGCGTAGAGAATGATGCGGAAGAATATGCCCAGGGTGACCTCAATAAAAAACAAGCATATCTTGACTCAATGGCAAACGAGGAAGTCTACAACTTCCTGGGATTCCGGCAATATACGCTTCGTGAATGCCGGCAACGCGAGATCAACCTTGGACTTGACCTTAAAGGGGGGATGAATGTTATTCTGGAAGTACAAGTTGATGATATTATAAGATCATTATCCAATAACAGCCAGGATACCGTTTTCAAACAGGCGCTTCAACGGGCCAACGAGTTGCAAAGGCAAACGCAGGAGGATTATATTACATTATTCGGAAGGGCATTTGAAGAAATAGCCCCCAATGCCCGCCTTGCTGCAATATTCAATACGTACGAACTGCGCGACCAGATCGATTACAATTCCAGCAACGAGGAAGTGCTGGATGTGCTTCGGGAGGAAACCCAGGATGCACTAGATAATACATTCAACATTTTAAGGACCCGCATTGACCGTTTCGGGGTGGTTCAGCCCAACATACAAAAGCTTGAAAACACAGGCAGGATTTTGGTGGAATTGCCCGGGGTGAAAGATCAGGAAAGGGTTAAGGATTTGCTCCAGACCACGGCCAGCCTGGAATTTCAGGAAGTTTATGAAAATCCACAGGTATATGAATACATGGAAAAGGCCAACCAGAAAATCAGTCAGGTTACACAGGCCAGGGAAAAGCTGCAGCAGGATACCACCACGGAGGAGAGCGTTGAGGAGATCATGGCTCAATCTTCCCAGGAAGGTGATGAAGAGGAGGTTTCGGCTCAGGATACCACCGGTGAGGAGTCTCTGTTGGACCAGATCGAAGAGCAGGATACCAGCCAGCTTGATACCAGTGCCACACAGGAACAAATGGCCCAACAATATCCGCTTTTCCAGGTGCTTCAGCCAATGGTTAACCCCCGGAACAACCAGCTTATGCAGGGATCTGTGGTTGGAGTAGCCCATTTTACCGATACAGCGCAGGTTAACGATTACCTTCAGATGCCACAGATACAATCCGTATTCCCGCGGGATATGGAATTTCACTGGGGAGTTAAGCCATATCAGGGTGCAGAATCAGGTGAATATTATCCGTTATATGCACTCAAACTAACCGGCAGAGAAGGACAGGCACCCTTATCCGGTGAGGCGGTGACCAATGCAAGGGCAGAATTCGGAAGAGATCAGGCAACTGCTGAAGTTACCATGTCGATGAATTCAGAAGGTGCCAAAACATGGGCCAGAATGACCAAGAACAATGTCAATGAGCACATTGCTATTGTACTGGACAATCTGGTTTATTCAGCTCCAAGGGTACAACAGGAGATTAAGGGAGGCCGGTCGCAGATCACCGGTGATTTTACGGTACAGGAAGCCAAAGACCTGGCCAACGTGCTTAAATCAGGTAAGTTGCCTGCAAGGGCACAAATTATCCAAAGCCAGACCATCGGACCCTCATTGGGCCAGGAGTCCATCAATGCAGGCTTGACCTCATTTTTCATTGCCTTCATTGTGGTCATGCTTTACATGGTTTTCTACTACAGCCGGAAAGCCGGACTGGTGTCCGACATCGCTCTGCTTGCCAACATGTTCTTTATATTCGGGGTTCTGGCATCCCTGGGCGCTGTACTGACCCTGCCGGGAATTGCCGGTATAATTCTTACCATCGGTATGTCGGTGGATGCGAATGTGCTGATATATGACAGAATAAGGGAAGAGCTGCGTGCCGGAAAAGGAATTAAACTGGCCGTAAAAGACGGTTACAAAAATGCCTATTCGGCCATCATCGACGCCAATGTCACTACATTCCTTACCGCACTTATACTCTATATTTTCGGAACAGGTCCTATCAAAGGTTTCGCAACAACCTTACTGATTGGTATTCTGACATCTCTGTTCACGGCAATCTTCATTACAAGACTGATCTTTGAACGATATTTGGAAAAGAACAAGCCCATCACCTTTGCGACCAAACTAACAGAGGGTGCATTCCGAAATGCCAATTTCCCGTTCTTATCCCGAAGAAAAATCTTGTATGCTGTTTCTTCGGTACTGATACTGATCAGCCTGGTTTCACTGGCGACAAGAGGCCTGAACGAAGGCGTTGATTTTACCGGTGGACGGGCATATATTGTTCGTTTCGATCATCCTGTCAATTCGGTGGAAATTCAAAACAGGCTGGAAGATGAACTGGGTCAGCCGCCACAGGTAAAAATCTTCGGAGATGACAATCAAATCAAACTGACCACCCAATATAAAATTGACCAGGAAGGCAAAGAAGTTGATGAGGAAGTGGTGCAGAAAATTTATGCCGGATTGCAGCCGTTTATGGAAGGTGAAACTTCCATGGAGGAATTTACCGATAATTACATTCAAAGTGAGCTCAAAGTAGGCCCCACGGTTGCTTATGACATCAGGGTGCAGGCAGTATGGGCAATTGTATTTGCCCTCCTGATCACCTTCCTGTATATATTCGGAAGGTTCCGCAACTGGCAGTATGGTCTGGGGGCCTTGACAGCCCTGATCCATGATGTCATCATCATCCTTGGCATATTTTCACTGTTTTACAACATCATGCCCTTTTCGATGGAGGTTGACCAGGCCTTCATTGCTGCCATTCTGACGGTGGTAGGTTACTCCATCAACGACACGGTGGTTGTCTTCGACCGGGTGCGGGAATACATAGGCTTGTATCCAAAAAGAGACCGCTTCAGCATCATCAACAGGGCATTGAACAGCACACTAAGCCGTACTTTCAGTACCTCGCTGTCAACCTTTGTTGTATTGCTGACCATCTTCCTTTTCGGAGGTGAAGTGATACGAGGCTTTGTATTTGCCTTACTCGTAGGAGTTATTGTGGGTACTTACTCATCCCTGTTCATCGCTTCGCCGGTTGTGTATGACACGGTACATAAAAAGGTTAAAACCCCGCCACAAAAGGGTAAACAGAAAGGAAAACAACAGGTGAAACAGCCACAAAAAGGGAAACAACAACCCAGTAAGCAACCTCAGAAAGCCGGTAAAAAGAATGCGGCTAAAAACAAGAAATAATAAGCTTTTGCTAATAAAAAAAGCCCTGAAATTATATCAGGGCTTTTTTTGTAAAAGAAGTTGATATATATTTGCGTTAGTAAAATATAAAAATAACAACTATAAGCCATGATATCTTTTATCGATCTCTTTATAAGCGGCTCTGAAATATTTATCATTCTTTTCGCCGTATTGCTTTTATTCGGAGCCAATAAACTTCCCGAAATAGCCCGGGGTTTGGGCAAGGGTATGAACGAGTTTAAAAAAGCCACCAATGACATCAAGAGTGAATTTAATGAACACACTCAGGATATCCAGAAAGACATCAAAAGCATAAAAAGCGATCTGGAAGAAAGTACCAAGTTTGATGACATAACGGAAAACTATTTCAACGATGACGACAGTACCGGCGAAGGAGCGAATGATACTGAGGCCGATACAGATACAGACACAGACACAAGCACTGATCCTGATACACCGGATGAAGACGTGTATGAGGAACCCACCGGTCCTTATAGCAATAAAGAAGAGGCTGGAACAGAATCTTCAGGAAGTGGAGAGGAATCTGAAGATGAAGATGAAGAATCTACCCGACAGGAGGAAGATACATCAGAAGGCCGGAGGTATCCGACTAATGAGGATCAAACAGAGGAAGGCCCCTCAAAAAAGGATGACTACACCGACTAAGATAGAGTCTGTCTATAATATCCGCTGGCTGCGTTACGCTCGTTTTTCATGCCAGTCAATTACATCTGTTAGAGACGTACGGCCGTACGTCTCTACATTTGGCATTCAAAACTCGCAAGCCTTGCCAGCGAACATTCCAGACGAGACTCTTTCAAATCTCTTTGACTTTATGGACAAACACTAAGATAGAACCTTACGTTCCAAAGTAGAAGCTATAAAACCAGCGGGCCAGGCCTATAATAATCAGAATAAGGCCTTCCAGACG
>JAGXLC010000114.1 GCA_018334875.1 Bacteroidales bacterium
CCATGGAACCCGGACAACAGTGGTATCCCTGTTAACCAAACACCGGATGATGTTGTTCTTAAGCCCCAAATCCAGCAATATTACCTTATATTTTCCATCCCCATACTTTTGAACCGCAGAGGTACTTACTTTTTGCACCAGATTTTCTTCATTGGGATCGTACAGATCAACCTCTTCCTCGTCAATTATGATTTTTCCCAACATAACCCCTTCTTCTCTGATGATCTTGGTCAATGCCCTTGTATCCACCCCGTAAATACCGGGAACCCTGTTTTCCATCAGCCAGTTGGAAAGGCTTCTGGCCGCATTCCAGTGGCTGTAATTAAAAGAATAATCCGAGATAACCAACCCGCTTATCTGTACCCGGCTCGATTCAAAATGATCGGGTATGGCATTGGATTGCTTCTCCTCGGGAACTCCATAATTTCCGATTAAAGGATAGGTTGCAACAAGTATCTGACCGTGATAGGAAGGATCGGTAAGGCTTTCAGGATACCCTGTCATAGCGGTGTTGAACACAATTTCCCCTGAAACCGATTTCTCATAACCAAAAGATTTCCCATGGAATACTTTACCGTCACTAAGAACTAATTTGGCTGGTTTAGATTGGTACATCGTTTTTTTAAAAACCGCAACAAAGGTAAAGTGTTTTTCGATATATAAAAAACATATCGGAAAAAAATATTAACAACTCTTTTGAAAAAATTCCCGGCGCAGGTAGCCATACCAAAGAAAAAAGATACAAATGAGCAATACCATATTTCCCAGAACAATCAATAAAGTCACCCAGATGGAGTAGGCTTTGAACTGATAGAAATTAGCGATGATGGGGCGAAACATATATACTCCAAAAAGGATGGCAATGATCAAAGCCATAACCGGCTTTCTCATCTGAATATTCCCAGGGCTTACGAAGGTACCGTGGTTACTCCGGTACCAGTTTTTCGCAGATTTACCGAGCAAAAGGGCCAGAACAGCCAATCGTGCACCCAGGGCTGCACTGAGAAGTGAGCCGAAAACAATCCCTGTTTGAAAACTGCTTTCCAGATAGAAAGGATATAGTAACAGATGGGTGAATAAAAAAGTTATAAAAATGAGTCTTGCCCAATTTTTTCCTGTGTGGATCATATATGCAATGAATACATAGATTGCTGTGGCCATTATGGTTGGGAGCCCGGGACTTGAATGTGTGATTTCATGATGATGCAATAAAAATACGCGGAGCATATCAAACAAAAGGCTAAAGTAGATCAGCCAGGCTCCAATTTTAATATTCATGGGTAAATTAGCCGGAACCCGGAAATAATTGCTCATGGATTCAATCCAGGATTGCCGGTATTCATCCTTCTCCTGTTCCTGTTGCTTTTTCTTTTGAATCCAATCCGTAATTTCTTCAAACTGTTGATGGCTTAGCTTTCTTCTTCTCAATTCATTTCTGGCAGCATCTACAGCTTCGAACTGATAATCATCCCTCTTCCTGAGCAGGATATCCATCAGTTCTTCATTGGATCGTTCTGACATTACTGAGGTAAACCGGTTTTCCATTTTGCTCTGCATTAAAAATAAATTATAGAATAATTCACCCGGATTTTCTCAAAACATCCATCTTTTTTCTTCGGTCAAAGGAAAAGCTATTGCTTATAGAGTCTACAAACTCATAGGTTTCAAGGGCCTTCTGATTGAGCTGGTCTTTCAGGGGTCCTTCTGCTTTTTTGGCCATCTCTGCCAGCATATCGGCAAATAGTTCAATATTCGCTTCGCTATACCCGTACTCTTTTTTAAAAATATTGTCCATTTGATTCGGCCCGTATTTTAACAATACATTCAGATCCACACGGGTATCATTAATCATTTGTTTATTTAGCTGCTCAAAATCCTTATTCAACGGGGGAAGATCGGTGCTGCCACCTGTTATTCTCCCCAATAAAGCTTGCAGCACTACATGTATCTTTTCTATTTCACGCAGTATATAATCCCTCTGTTCCATTGCCTCTTCTCAATATTTACAATTTGGGTTCAAAACGCCTTACAGTCTTATTGTGGAATGTTATTGAACCAAAAACAGTCATCCGCCTGCCTTTTTAACCTTATATCCTCTGGATTTGAGAAAACCCAATACATCATCCCTGAGATCGCCCTGTATAATAAGCTCTCCGTTTTTCACAGAGCCACCTACACCCATTTTTGTTTTTATTTCCTTGCCAAGATCTTTTAAATCTTCTTCATTCCCAACAAAACCGGTTACCAGGGTAACTTCTTTACCCTTTCTTCGGCGTCGGTCCAGGCTAATACGCAAATCTTGTTGTTGCGGCGGCAATGTTTCCTCTTCGGTATTTTCGTCCAAATTATATTGAAAATTGGGATCTGTAGAATAAACAAAGCCGGAATTCTTCTTTTTCTTCTTTTTGTTCTTACTCATAGGTCGGATGTATTAAATGTGTAACAGGTATCCCACAAATGTATGAAAAGAATTGTGAAATCACATCACCTTGTCTCTGAATCATAAAGTTCTTCTATTTCTCCCCGACTACCCCATTCTAATACGAATTATTCTTCCCGCAGCTAGAGCTGCAAACAAATTTCCCTAAACTAACGGTAAGTACCATGTCCGGAGTTAAGTAGTTTGGTATTATTTTCCCGGCTGGAATAGCTATAATAACAAAATAAAGATTAATTTTGCAGCTCTTTTTTCAATACACTTATGAAGAATATTAGAAACATAGCACTTATAGCCCATGTTGACCATGGCAAAACAACCATTGTAGACCGGATTCTACACCAGGTAAAAATTTTTCGTGAGAACCAGGATGTCGGTGATCTGATATTGGATTCCAATGATCTGGAAAGAGAAAGGGGCATCACCATCCTTTCAAAAAATGTATCGGTAAGATATAAAGAAACCAAGATCAATATCATAGATACGCCGGGCCACTCGGATTTTGGTGGTGAAGTGGAACGGGTGCTGAATATGGCTGACGGGGTACTTTTATTGGTAGATGCCCTGGAAGGGCCCATGCCACAGACCCGCTTCGTGCTTCAGAAAGCTTTGAAACTGGGGCTCAAACCCATCCTAGTTATCAACAAGGTTGACAAACCCAACTGTTTGCCTGAAGAGGTACAGGAATCTGTCTTCGATCTGATGTTCCACCTGAACGCCACTGAAGAACAACTGAATTTTCCCACCCTCTTCGGTTCTTCAAAAGAAGGATGGATGTCTGACGATTACAGGAATCCATCCAATGATGTTTCTCATCTGCTGGATACCATACTGGATCACATCCAACCTCCACAAGAAGCTTCGGGCACACTACAGCTTCAGGTAAGCTCAATTGATTATTCCTCTTACCTGGGCCGTATAGCTGTGGGGAGAATATCCAGAGGAACCCTCCAGGCAGGCATGAGGGTGTCAATTGTAAAAAACAACGGAGCCATCATTCCATCTCAGATCAAGGAGCTTTATGTATTCGAGGGACTGGGCAAAGAGAAAGTAAAAAACCCGGTTGGTGCCGGAGAGATTGTGGCCGTGCTTCTGCCTGATAATTTCGATATTGGTGATACCATAGCAGATATAGAAAAACCGGAAGGCATGCCACCGCTACTCATTGATGAACCCACCATGAGCATGCTTTTTACGGTTAACACTTCACCTTTTTATGGTCAGGAGGGAAAATATGTGACGTCCCGACATCTTCGCGAAAGGCTTTTCAAAGAAACCGAAAAGAACCTGGCGCTTAAGGTAGAGGAAACGGATTCTCCGGAAAAATGGAATGTTTTCGGAAGAGGGGTATTGCACCTTTCTATCCTGGTAGAAACCATGCGGCGCGAGGGTTACGAATTTCAACTGGGTCAGCCCCAGGTAGTCCTGAAAGAAAAGAACGGAGAAATGCACGAGCCTATGGAACTTATGACCATTCACATACCGGAATCCTTCTCAGGCAAAGTTATTGAGATCGCATCCCAGCGAAAAGGAGAAATTATCAACATTGAAAATAAAAACGGCAGAACAGCACTGGAATTTAAGATTCCAGCACGGGGGATGATCGGTATCAACAACCTGATCCTTACTTCAACCGGAGGTGAAGCAGTCATAAATCACCGCTTTCATACCTATGAGACCTGGAAAGGCAATATACTCAACCGCAATACAGGTTCGCTGATTGCCATGGAAACAGGAACTGCTATACCCTATTCTATTGAGAAACTGCAGGACAGAGGAAACTTTTTTATAGAACCCACCGAAAAAGTATATGCCGGGCAGGTAATAGGTGAAAACACCCGACATGACGATCTCGTGGTGAATATCATCAAAACCAAGAAGCTGACCAATATAAGGGCCGCCGGCTCCGATGATAAAACCACAGTCATACCGGCTACCAAATTCTCTTTGGAAGAAGCCATGGAATATATCAAAAAAGATGAGTACATTGAAGTAACACCCAAATCGATCCGACTTAGAAAGATCATTCTGGATGAAAATGAAAGGAAACGGCTCAGGAAGAGTGAAGCCAGCGCCTGAATCCTTTACCTGTTAGAAATCAGAAAGGAATGCTTTGAAATGACCTGTTATTGATAATCATCAGGTGATCATTGAGATGAATGAAAGGGTTTGCCCATGAATTTTAATCTGCATTATTCAAAAACTTCACTATCCCGCTGAAGAAGCGGGATAGTGAAGTTTTTGAATGCGGGATGGTTTGCGGGATGGATGCAGATAACCCCGCATTAGAAAAACCGGCTTTTTGCGAAATTTTTTGAAGCAAAAAGCCAGGTTTTTCAATAGCGTCAGAATTATTCTTGAATAATTCGGGTTAAGGTTTGAGCTTTGAATTGGTTCAAAGAAGGAAACACAGTAAACAAGCAATACCTGATAATTGTATTTGAAACATGAAACGTCTGGTAGAGTCGCCGTTTTTTTATTTTGGATTTCTTGTTCTGGCGGGCATGGCTTATTATCTGTTTCTTTCATCAGAAGGTACCCTTACAGTATCCCACAGAGATAATTATGTGCTCTTCATGCAAAAGACATCCGGCCAAGAGCCGGATCTTTTCGCCGCAGGTCCGTTAACATTTTACTTTTATAAGCTGCTTTCCTACATCTTTCAATCACAGGAAACTGCATTTAATGCAGGGTCTGCTTTCCTGGGTGGTACTTTGGCCTGGGTACTGCTGAAATTTTCATCAAAATTGAAACTCCATCTCTATACCTTGATTTTTATAGGAACCTGGTCCATCATAAGCCCTTCCATACGGTACACACTGAGCCATTACCCCCATCTGATTCTTGGTATGATCTTTTTTCTGCTTTTATTCCTCAGCCTGATGCGAAAAAATCATTTCCTGGTCGTGGTTTTTCTGGTCCATCTTTTTATGACCCATGGAATTCTGGCGATGTTATCTGTTATTCTTGTTTCAGGCATGCTGATCAACCGAAAAAACGCTACTTATCTGATTCCTTTATCCATTTCTGCACTCTTCGGTCTCATCCTATGGCCGGGTATCTTTTCTGCCGACAATTTATCCCGGATCTTCTCCATGGCATGGCATTTTCCTCCCATTACCCTTGCCTGGAAACTGAATCCCGGGGACATACCCTTTTTTTGGATACTGGAAACGATACTAATTACAGGTTTGCTTGCCGGATTAATTACGTATGGGATAATGAATATCATCCGAAAAAGGATCAACCGTAATGAAATGGTTTATTCTTTTATCATTCTCTTGTTATGCTTACCAGTGTATAATTTCATCCCATTCCCTGCCGGAATTCAAATATTCCTTGCCTTCCCAATTCTTATCCTTCCCGGTGTTTCTTTATTGGGTGGCATATTGGTCAGATCAAAACCATCAGAATCCATTAAAAATTAGCGGATATATTAAAAGAGGCCGGCGAAATATTCAACTGGGCTGGCAAATATTAAACCATCATTGGCGGTTATTTATTTTTTGTGGCAAAAATTCATGTCTATCACTTTATAAACATTCAATTATAAATAACAATTTAATACGCAGACCCTTCCGTATGGAAGTCAATCGCCTCATTGATAAACTGATTTAAAGGGTAAACCGTTTCAAAGGCTTCCATAATTTCCTCCGTAAGCGCTTCTGATGTCAGCAGATCTTCTTCAAACGGCTTTAACACCGTATAATCCTTGTAGTTCAGGAGATCTACATCTTCAAAATCCTTCGGGAAGCCCTTGGGTGCAGTTTTCAGTTTGCCGTCGGAAACGATTGTACCAAACTGCTCCATAAAGCCGGGATCGTAGATGATCCCCTTAAATTCAGCTGTATTCTCGTATATCTCCGTACGTATGGCTTTCAAACTTTTGGAGGAAGGCCTGTAGATACCACCTGCTGCAAACGAATTACCCGGTTCTACATGAAAATAGTACCCGGCATACCCGGCCCTTCTACCTTTGGGTGCGATGAAAGCGCCGAAATTTTTCTTGTAGGGCAGTTTGTCACGGGAAAAACGAATGTCTCTATTGATCCGGAAAATACAATCTTTCGGCTGCAAATTTTTTATGAAATCATCAAAAGAAGCAATTTCAGCAATCAGGTATGCGATATACTGTTCAAATTCTTTTCGAACCAACTGATAACGGGCTTTATGGGCATGAAACCATTCCTTGTTGTTGTTGGCTGCCAAATCGCTGAGAAAACCGAGCATTTCGCTGCTTATCATAGGAGATATTTATTTAATTTCTACCTATCTCATTCCTGGTAATACACCCTTTTCACCCTTTCGGAAATACCGGTAAAAATCTCATAGGGAATGGTGTGCATTTTTTCAGCAAGTTCGGTAACGGGTATCTGATCGCCGAAAACGATCACCTCATCCCCCTCCTTTATTTCACAATTGGTGATATCGGCCATACACATGTCCATACAGATATCTCCTACCACGGGAACATAGTATCCGTTGATATAAAGCCTGCCAACTCCATTACTCAGAGCCCGGGAGAACCCATCCGCATATCCTACCGGTATCACGGCAATTTTCATATGATGATCGGCCTTGCCTTTTCGTCCGTATCCGATGGTACTGCCTTTAGCCACCTCTTTTACCTGGATGACGGTACTTTTAAACGTGCTTATGTTACGCAGTTGACTCTGATCTACCGCACTGATGCCATACAATCCAATGCCCAAACGTACCATGTCGAACTGAAACTCCCGAAAACGCTCGATACCGGCTGAATTCAATATATGACGTACTACCGGATATCCCAGTGATATCGTTATCTTATCACTCAGGGATTCAAACAGACTGATCTGACTTTTGGTAAAAGCATCCTGAGCGGGTTCGTCGCTAGCAGCCAAATGGGAAAACACCGAATGCACTTTCAGAAAATTCCGGTCAAGAAGCTGATCGATCAGGGCATCAACCTCCAGGGGTTTAAATCCCAGGCGGTTCATACCTGTATCCAGTTTGATATGCACCGGATATTCTGTGCTCCCGTAATTGTGTACCATTTCGCTAAATTTACCCAGCACATGGAAGTTGTATATTTCCGGCTCCAGCTCGTAATCGAGCATCAACCCGAAACTTTCTTCTTCAGGATTCATTACCACGATGGGCATGGTGATTCCTGCCTCACGAAGGGTAACGCCCTCATCGGCAAATGCCACACCGAGGTAATCCACCCTTTGGTATTGCAAGAGATTGGCTATTTCATAAGTGCCACTTCCATAGGAAAAGGCTTTGACCATGGCCATGATCCGGGTTCCGTTCTTCAGAAGGGAACGGAAATAATTGAGGTTATCCACCATAGCATCCAGATCTATCTCCAACAAGGTCTGATGCATCTTTTCCCCGAGGGCATGGCTGATCTTCTCAAAATGGAATTTTCTGGAACCTTTCAAGAGAATGGCCTCATCATAAAAATTCTGTTCCGATAAAGCGGCCAGAAATTGTTCCGTAGAGGAATAAAACTTCTTCGGTAACCCAAAACAATCCTGGTTGGCAGATATGGACTCCCCTATTCCGATCAGCCGGTCCACTTTATTCCGTTGCACCCGGTCGGCTACTTCATTGTATAACTCCCGTTCTTCCCTGCCACTTTGAAGGATGTCAGAAAGTATCAGCGTTTTTTTCCGGTGCTGATTCTGATGGTTAAGGGTGTTGAGGGCGATATCAAGTGAGCCGAGATCGGAATTGTAGCTGTCGTTAATAAGGGTACAATGGTTGATCCCTTTTTTCATCTCAAGGCGCATGGCAATAACAGGAAGATCAGCCATTCTTCGCCGAATCAACCCTTCACCGATACCCAGATGTAACATCAAAAGCCACACATGGATGGCATTTTCAACAGATCCCCGGTCAATATAGGGTATAACAACCTTCACTTCCCGTTCGTGGTATTCTCCTTCAATGGTAGTATGGGTATTGCCTTTGTTGATTTGCTCAATATTCAGATCCGAATCACCTTCCAAAGACCAGGTCACAAATTGTTTGTTCTTTAACTGGTCGCTTACCTTAATGCGCTTATGAATCCGGTCATGATCCTTGCAGTAGATCAACACTTCAGATTCTTCAAACAGTTGTATCTTCTCATCGATCTTCTGTTGCAGGTCCCGGAAGTTCTCCTGGTGTGCCTCGCCAATATTGGTAAAAATTCCAATATCCGGCCGGATGATGTTTTCCAGCCTGAACATTTCATTGGGCTGTGAGATGCCGGCTTCAAACATTGCCAGGTTGTATTCCTTACTCATGCCCCACACGGATAACGGAACGCCTACCTGAGAGTTATAGCTTTTCGGACTGCGGATAATCTTATACTGATCTTCCAGAACATGGTAAATCCATTCCTTTACAATGGTCTTTCCGTTGCTTCCGGTAATTCCAATAACAGGATAATCGAATTGATTCCGGTGATAAGCAGCAAATTGCTGCAAAGCCCTCAAGGCAGAATGTACCTTAACGAAATTGGCGTGGGGATAGTCTTCCATATGATCCGGAAGACGTGAGACAACAAAATTCTTCACCCCTTTATTCCACAATCCGGGAATATAATCATGCCCGTCGTGCCGCTCACCTTCTATAGCGAAGAAAGCTGTATCTTTCGCGGAAAAAATTTTGCGGCTGTCTATGGCAAGATGGCGGATGATTGCTTCGGACCCCCGGTACAACTCCCCGGAGGTATGGCGGGCCAGGTCGGTAATGGTATAATCAGGCATAAGACTGTTTTTATCTGGTTGACTTATATTTGTGTTCTATGGTTTTATACACTATATCCGGTATAAAGGTTCTTATTCATTTGTATCAAATTTTTCCTACAGTTTCGTTATTTTTGTAGAACCATAAAATTAAAAACAAAAATATGGATTTTAACCACAAACTTGACAAGATATTAGAGGATATTCAGGAAATTGAGAATTATACCGTAGATTTCAAAAATGCCCGTGCCATTCCCAAGATCGAAATGGACATCCTCACTGAAAAAGTTCGTCATTTGTATGATGAACTCCTGCAAATCGACCGGAATTATCCGTACGAAGCTCCTGCAACTCAATCTGAAGGCATCTCCTTCGACTATCAGTCAGAAGATCAACCGGAGAAGCAGGTAAAGCAGAAACAGGAACCGGCAAAGAAGAAGCATCCTTCATCCGGGGAGCCTGCAGAAAATGAAAAACGGGCTCAGGAAGAAACCAGGAAAGAAAAGGAAAAGGAAAAGGAAGAAGAACCCAACAAAGAAACTTCCCAAAAGCAGGAAAAAGAGGAAAAGAAAACGACCTTCCCGGAAGAAAACGCCTCCTCGCGGATACAGTATGAAGATCAATCGGTCGAGGAAAGCAAAACCGTTAACCGGCCCGAGAACGAAGACATACCCGAGATACTGGCGGACAGATTTTACAATACCAAAACTTCTATGCACGACAGCCTGGCCAGGAAACAATCACAAAACAACATCTCATCCAAGATACAGGCGAAGCCCATCCAGGACCTTAACAAGGCCATCGGGCTGAATGAACGGTTCCTTTTCATCCGGGAACTTTTTGGCGGAGATAAAAATGCCTATTATGAGGCCATACAGATCATCAATGAAATGCCCAACTATGAGGAAGCCGAACAGTATATTCAAGAGCGTTTCAACTGGGATGAAGACAAACCTGAAGTGATCAGGTTCATGGAATTGGTGAGAAGGAGGTTTGTTTCGTAACAATACAATATAATGCGCTTAAACGAAGGATATTTTGTATACGACCTGGAAAGCATAATAAATTCCAAATCACAAATCACAAATATCAAATAATATCCAATGATCAATTTTTCAATGATCCAAACCCACGTTATAAGCTTCCAGTTGATTTGTTTGATCAGCTTATATGAATTTACAAACCCAGTTTTAAAAATTGTAACATTGAAATTTGGTGCTTGTTTGAAATTTGGTGCTTGAATTTTGGTGCTTGATAATTATCTGTTCCAACAGCAATTATATTGATCCTGGAATAATTATAAATGAAGTGATTTAATGTCCAAACTCTATATTATCCCCACTCCCATCGGTAACCTGGAAGACATCACCTTCAGGGCTGTCAGGATACTCGGGGAGGTTGACTTCATACTGGCCGAGGATACCCGTAACACCAAGAAGCTGCTGGATCACTATCAGATACGGAACCGTATCGAATCACACCATAAGTTCAACGAGCATCAGAAGACAGACTCATTGGTGCAACGGCTTGCCGAAAACGATGAGACTGCCGCTTTGGTTAGCGACAGCGGCTCCCCCGGTATCTCGGACCCCGGCTTCCTGCTGGTTTCAACCTGCCTGAGCAAGGGTGTGGAAGTGGAGACCCTGCCCGGGGCTACGGCTTTCATCCCGGCCCTCGTCAATTCGGGATTGCCCTGCGACAGGTTTGTATTCGAAGGATTTCTGCCCCACAAGAAAGGCAGGAAGAAAAGACTGGAATTACTGGCGGAAGAAACAAGGACCGTCATACTGTACGAATCACCCTACCGGCTGTTAAAAACGCTCCAGCAGCTTGCGGAATACTTCGGAGAATCACGCAGGACATCGGTTTCGCGTGAGCTGACCAAAATCTATGAGGAGAATGTCCGTGGCAGTTTGTCTGATCTGGTCAATCACTTCGAAAAGCAAAAGATCAAAGGGGAGATTGTGATCGTTGTGGAAGGGAAGAGCAGAAGATAAAAGACTAAATAATAAATTCTAAATCCTAATTTCTAAGTATTAGGGTTTCATTTCTAAGTCTTCAGGTAAAGCTTCTAAGGGTTGGGGTTTCCTGTCGAAGTCTTCTTATAATGATTCTTAGCGTTGGTGTTTTCATTCCCAGATCTAAGCCAATACTTCAAAAAACTGATATTGCCTTTCGAAATACTGAAGATCATTTCCGAATGCTCCGGATTACCTTTCCGGCTATAATTATTCAAACTCCTGGAACACTCATAAAACAGATGTCATAATAATACACCTATCAAAATATAAGCAGCAATCATCAACTCATTTAATAAGTCTGTCAAAACTCCTGCTATACGGAAATCAACATGAAACCTTATATTGCAAAACACGTATAGCCATAAAACTATGGTTTTCTAAAAAGGGCTTATATAGTATATACAGACAATAAAGCCGTCATTCAATTT
>JAGXLC010000115.1 GCA_018334875.1 Bacteroidales bacterium
GGGGAGACTACGAACTGTTAACTAATAAATAAGAAGTAAATATGAGGTATGCAATAGGGGATGTACACGGATGTTATAAAAGCCTTCGCAAGTTGGTAGAAGACATACTGCAGGTAAGAAAAGAAGATGAATTATATTTTGTGGGGGATTTTATTGACCGGGGACCTTCGGGGAAGGAGGTGATTGACTATATCATTGACATGATGGATAAAGGTTACCGTATTCAAGCGGTAAGAGGCAATCATGAAGAGATGATGATTGATGCTTATCTTTACCGGACCGCTGAAAAATATATGTTATGGATGTTCAACGGAGCTGATGCCACTCTTGCCAGTTACGGTGCAGAATCTCCTAGGTTTGATGACAGAGCCGCTTTAAGCGCATTGCCTGAATCCCATATGGAATTTATACGAAAAATGCCTTATTGCATTGAATTGGATGATTCCATCATTGTTCATGCGGGGATCAATTTCAGGGCAGAAGAGCCCTTTAAGGATGTTCGTTCCATGATATGGTGCAGGGATTGTTCAAACAACCTTTCTCTTTCAGACAACCGCTTTATTGTACATGGCCATACTCCATTGCCGCTTAAGCAGATTCAGCAGATGTTAGAGCGTGAAAATGAGGCACAATTTGATATCGATGCAGGTTGTGTGTACAAGGGATATTCCGGCATGGGCAATTTGGTTGCGCTGGATATGGATAACCTTAAGGTTTATCACACAGAAAATATGGATTTTTGAGATCATGGGAGGAGCCAATTGCTTCGAATTGATTATTTTTGATTGCCGAAACATATAAGAAATCACACAGCACAGCGAGAGAGCGTATGAATTCAGAACACATCAATTCCCGGTTTATAAACCGGGAAATAAGTTGGCTTTCTTTTAATCACAGGGTGCTTCAGGAAGCGGCTGACCCTTCTAATCCACTTATTCGGAGAATAAGGTTTCTTGGCATTCATTCAAACAACAGGGATGAGTTTTTTCGCATAAGGGTAGCCACTGTAAGAAGAATTGCAGCTTTCAGAGACCGGAAAAAGCTGCTTGGCAACAAAACACCCCATGAATTGCTGCAGGAGATTCAGAGCATTATTGTCGGGCAACAGCAAAAGTTCGAGCAGATTTATAAGGATTTGCTCAGTGAAATGAGGGAATATAATATTCACGTGGTCAATGAAACCCAGTTAACAGAGGAGCAGGGGCAATTTGTGGAAAAATTTTATAATGAGCGCATTCGACCCATTCTTGTCCCTATTATGCTGCAATATACCCGCGAATTTCCCTATCTTAGAGATGAACCCATTTATTTTGCTGTTAAGTTGCACAAAGGGGATAATCCCCGTAAAACCCGGTATGCCCTTCTTGATCTGGCTACGGAAATATTGCCGAGATTTGTGGTTTTACCTAAGGTTGGTGACAACAAATACATCATTATTCTGGATGATATTGTCCGGTATTGTTTGAATGACATTTTTTCCTTCTTTGATTATGATAAGGCAGAGGCATATACCATTAAAATTACCAGAGATGCAGAATTGGATATTGATGATGACATTTCCAAGAGCTTCATGGAAAAAATGTCGCTGAGTTTGGAAAAAAGAAAAAGTGGGCAGCCGGTTCGTTTTGTTTACGATGCATCCATGCCGGAAGATTTGCTGAATTATTTTCAGAAGCGCATGAGGCTTGGACGTGAGGATAACATTATTTCCGGAGGCCGCTATCATAATTTCAAGGATTTCATGGGGTTTCCCAATATCGGCCCCCTGCATCTTGAAAACAGGACCAAGCCCCCGGTTCCTCCTATGTATTTTGAACACCATAAAAGTATTCTTGAGGAAATCAAGGAAAGGGATCACATTTTGCACTTTCCTTATCAATCTTTCAGGTATTATATAGATATGCTCAGGGAGGCCGCTATTGATCCCCGGGTTACTTCTATACAAATAACCCTTTACAGGGTTGCTAAAGAGTCAGTTGTAATCAACTCCCTGATCAATGCAGCCAAGAATGGCAAGAAGGTGATCGTAGTAATTGAGCTTCAGGCACGGTTTGATGAAGAAGCCAATATATACTGGTCGAACCGGCTCCAGGAAGTCGGAGCCAAAGTCATTCATGGAGTTCCCGGATTGAAAGTTCATTGTAAGCTTACATTGATAGAACGCCAGATTAATAAGCGAATTGAGCATTTTGCATATATCGGAACAGGAAACTTTCATGAAGAAACCACCAAAATATACTGTGATGAGGGATTGTTTACTTTTGATAAGCGCATCACCTCAGATGTGGTGAAAATCTTTGAATTTTTTGAAATAAATTATAAACAGCATATATTTAATCATATTATTCTTTCTCCTTTCAGCACCAGGCGCCATTTTCTTTATCATATCGATCATGAGATCAAAAATGCCAAAAGAGGCAAAAAAGCATTCATGATCATCAAAATGAACAGTCTGGTGGATGAAGAGATGATGGAAAAGCTATATGAGGCCAGTCAGGCAGGAGTTGAAATCAAACTGATCATTCGGGGCATTTGTTCGCTTAAACCGGGCGTTCCGGGTTTGAGCGATAATATAGAAGCAATCAGCATTGTAGATAAATTCCTGGAACATTCGAGGATATTTTATTTTTATCATGGTGGAAATGAGAAAGTTTACATATCTTCCGCCGATTGGATGGTAAGGAATCTCGACCGGAGAATAGAGGTCACCTGTCCGGTATACGACCCGGAAATCAAGCGTGAGTTGAAAAAAATGCTCAGAATCCAGTTGAACGACAATGTAAAGGCCAGGATTCTGGATGATAAACAGGATAATAAGTATGTTCGTAATAATGATAAAAGGGTGAGGGCGCAGGACGCTTATTATTATTATTTGAAACGGCGTAAAAGTCAAATCGAAAATCTCAAGCGAAAAAAAGAATAACAAATGCCGGGGATTAGCCGTTAGATGATACAAATGAATGCATAGATGGGACCAGAAGATCAGTTAACATATCTTTATACCGCTTCTCAGATCAATGCAGGTTTTATTAAGCTTTACCTTGAAGAGCATTATATTCCCTGTTTTATTCGCAATGATATGCATTCAGGCATAACAGCCGGATTTGGAGCTGCCCTTCCGGGTAGTGAAACCAAGGTTTTCGTTAAAAAGAAACATTTCATGCAAGCCAGGGTTCTTTTGAACAGATACCTGAAAGAAAGAGAAGAACAGTAGAAAATCTTTAACCTGCAGGTTAAAACCGGCTGACGATGTTTTTGTTTTGATGGTTAAAGATGTCTTTTCCTTCCGGTGTATAAAGAAAATCAATGCGATCCTTGTAAAACCTCTCAATTTTTCTTCTAACAATCTTCAGTGTACTGTTAAGCATTTTGTTTTCCTCTGTAAAAGGTTCTCCAAGAACTGCAATGGCGGCTGGCATCCATCTTTCAGGAAACATATTCTGGTATTCCCCGCCTTTTTTGAATTTGTCAATTTCCTCCTGGATTAGTTGCAGTGCTGTGTTTTGTCCTTCCTCGCTTTGCATGGAGTATCCCTGCCGGGCCACATAATTCTTTACGGCCTCTTTGTTAGGCACTATAAGCCCCACCGTATAGGCATCCTGGTTGTTATGCAGCATGCACTGATCTATGTAGTCACAATGTTCAATCAGGGCTTCTTCAATGGACTCGGGGCTGAATTTTTCCCCGTCGTTCCCGATGAGAAGGCTTTTATATCTCCCCAGTACATAGAGAAATCCGTCTTTATCCATATAACCGAGGTCGCCAGAATATAACCAGCCATCTTTTATGGATTCACTGGTTGCTTTTTCGTTCTTCCAGTATCCTATCATTACGTTTTCTCCACGTACTACAATTTCACCCTTTTCTCCCACAGGAAGCTCTTTCCCGTTTTCATCACAGATTTTGAGCTCGATGTTTTCAACCAGAAAACCGGAAGAGCCCAGTTTGTGCTTATGAGGGGTATTGGATGAAATGATAGGGGAGGTTTCTGACAGTCCATATCCCTGGAACATGGGCATACCTATGGCATAAAAGAACCGCTGGAGTTCAAGATCAAGCAGGGCACCTCCGCCAATGAAAAAGTCCAGTTCACCTCCGAAGCCTTCACGTATCTTGCTAAAAATAAGTTTGTCATATAGTTTTAGCAGCGGAGCTTTTAAAAACTGCAGGCCTTTGCCCCTGTTGTATCCTTCCTTATTATAAGCATAAGCTGTTTTCAAGGCAATGCGGAATAGTTTTTCAATGACGCCTCCTTTTTCACTGATCCCTTTTTCTATGTTTTTTCTGAAGCTTTTGGCCAGGGCAGGAACGCTCAGCAGAAGATTCGGCTTAAGTTCTTTGATGTTCCTGGGTATATTTCTGAGCGTTTCCATTTGGTTTTTGCCCACTTCAATTGTGCCGATGCTGGCACCACTGGCTATGAAACTATAGATCCCCGCCGTATGTGCAAAGGAATGGTCCAGGGGAAGGATGAGTAAAGTTTTGTAGTATTCCGGAATATCCATCAGGGTTAAGGCCTGCTCCACATTGGCGGTGTAATTTCGATGGGAAAGGATGATTCCTTTTGGATCTGCTGTAGTACCTGACGTGTAGCAAATGTTTGCGTAGTCTTCTGGTTGAATTGCCTCATAGGTACTTTCAAAATCTGTCCTGTTGGTTTTAAGGTAATTTTCACCCAGATTGTAGATTTCTTCTTTCGACACTTCATCATTCCCATATTGATCCCTGGTATCCAGGTAAATGATCTTTTCCAGTTCAGGCAGGTCATTTTTTATGGCATCAATCTTCCAGGCCTGGTTATTCGAAACAATAATTATCCGGCTACCTGAGTGTGATAACCTGAATTTAAGTTCCGTGGTAGCATCCAGTTTTACCGATAAGGGAACATTGATTGCACCGGTGTATAATATGGCCAGTTCACTTATGATCCAGTCGTTGCGACCTTCGGATAGTAAGGCCACTCTATGTCCTTTTTTTACTCCCATATTCATTAACCCGGCTGCAAACTGATGTACATTTTGTCGGGTTTGAGCATAAGTGGTAGCAACATATTGGCCATTCTGCTTTTCCCATAAAAGCGTGTTTTCGGGGTGCTCATCCACTTTATTTTCAAATAAACTAACTAGTGTTTGCATAAGAAGGATATTTTTTGTGGTCTCAAATTTAAAAATAAATGATATGATTTGTTTATTATTACATGGGTAATATATATTGTTTTGAATTTCAGTTTGTATTTTGTGAATGACGTTTAGGGGCGGCTTTTTTATTGTTTCTATATTTTTTTATCTCAGAATAATTTACTTATATTTGTATGACATGAAAGCCTAAATATCAGGGATATGAAAAAACAATTACTTCTAATATTTTTACTGACAGGTATATTGATTCAATCCTGCGATTTTTTTAAGAAACAAGATATGTTCTCCAATGAACCGGATTCTCTACTTGTATATCAAAAAAGGCGGGATAGTCTGCGGTTTATGGATTCAATCCAAACCCTCAGGAATAGGTTATCCTCCTTGAAGAATAGAAATCAACAGATACTGGATTCCATCAGAAATGAGACCGGCCGCCGGGAACCCTCCGGATATAAGTATCACATCATTGTAGGAAGCTTTAAGAACAAGGAATATTTAAATTCATATAACAGATATGTACAAGAGAAAGGGTTTGATACACAGATACTTCGAAATGAATATGGTTTTAGTTTGATTTCTGTGGAATCGTTTGATAGTTGGCGTCAGGCAGCTAAAACGCTTGAGGAATTGCGGGAAAATTTTGAAGAAACAGCCTGGATTTATGTAGCCGGTTAATTCTGTAAGATATATTGTTCAATATTGGGGGAAAGGTCCAGTCAGGTCTTTTCCCTTTTTTTATCCGGGCATATATATAACATTTGGGAAATTAAGGAAAAGTTTTAGATTTGATGCTGAAAATTTAATGAAAATCCCTAAAAGATCATTTGATGGCAGGAAGAACGCTTAAAGATTCTGTATTCATGCGGTGGCTGGTATTGATAATCAGCAGTGCCGTTATGTTTTTCAACTATTATTTTTATGATGCTTTATCCCCTCTGAAGGATTTGATGCAAGATAATCTCGGGTTTTCCTCTTCTGAATACGGTACATTGATGTCGGCCTATTCCGTGCCGAATATTTTTCTTTTAATGGCTGTTTTGGGTGGAATTATTCTGGATAAGATCGGTATAAGGATAACGGGGTTTGTATTCATTCTTTTGATGGCTGTGGGTACCACCATTACTGCTTACGGGGCTTCCGAGGCTTATTTGGCCGGCGGTTTTGGATATGGTTTTATGAACTCATTCTGGCCCAGTGTTTCACCTGCTTTGAAAATGATGTACCTTGGTTTTTTCATCTTCGGACTTGGTGCGGAGACAAGCATTGTGGTGCTCTCCAAAGTAATTGTGAAGTGGTTTAAGGGAAAAGAAATCGCTTTGGCATTGGGGTTAAACCTCGCCATCGGACGACTGGGAACCGCACTGGCACTGAATTTATCCCCCGCTTTGGCCGAAGTGCAATGGACCAATGCCATATGGTTTGGTGTCATGTTATTATGGATCGGTTTGCTGACATTTATTATCTATATCTTTTTGGATATCAAAATAGACCGTCAAATTCGTGAAACCTTACCCCATGATCCGGAAGATGAATTCAAATGGAGGGATTTGAAATTATTGGTTACCAATCCCACTTTTATATATATAACCTTACTGTGCGTCACTTTTTATTCTGCCGTTTTTCCTTTCGTTAAGTATGCACCCGATCTTCTGATGAATAAGTACGATCTGGAAAGGCAGATCAGCAGTAATATTTCTTCCATCCTGATGTATGGAACCATTGCTCTTACTCCTTTGTTTGGGTGGATTGCCGATTTTAAAGGAAAAAGCGCTACCCTGATGTATCTGGGCTCTGTGTTGTTAATTGCTGCGCATCTTATGTTCGCCAAAACCATGATACCTCCGTATATTCCTATTTTTATCCTGGGTGTGGCATTTTCACTTGTACCTGCTGCCATGTGGCCGGCTGTAACAAAGATTGTGGGAGAAAATAAAATCGGCACGGCCTATGGGGCTATGTTTTCAGTACAAAATCTCGGCCTTTGGGCACTTCCTATTTTGATCGGTATGGTACTGGATTCATCCAACCCGGATTATCAGACTGAACTGACCAACGCTCAGTATGTAACCTTGCAGGAGACAGGGGAATATCGGGGAACATATTATAAGGGTAAAGACGAGATTGGAAAGAATGCCGAATTTAAAGTTAAATATATTGTTCATGAGGATAGCTGTACCGGCAATATTGTTTGGAGGGCCATACATGAAGTACAATCCGGAGAAAACGGAGAATATACCATACGCGTTGGTGAGGAGGATATCATAACCCAGGCTGAATTTGAAAAGTTGAATATAGATCAGTATAATCTGGGCATTAGGGTTGAGGATATGGATAGAAAAAAGGAGCCGCTTATTGTGGATGAAACTTTGAATATAGGTAATACCGATGAACCATACTCTGGTATATACCGGAGTTCCGGCGAACTTATTACAAATGAAAAATTTGATGCACTGATCACAGTTTATAACCGGGAAAACAACGATGTGGTCTACAAGGAGAAGCAAAACCTTCGCACGGATGACCAGGGTAAAATGCATATCGAAATCGGGAAGGGTGTGGTTCAGGAAGCAGGCTACCGCTATTTTAACCTGAAGGATGGAACTTATTGTGCTGAAGTGCTTACTCCACTGGATTATACCAACTCAATGCTTATGTTATCATTGCTTGGAGTATTGGGCCTTTTCTTTGCATTCTTGCTGAAACGTGATGATAAAACCTCCGGTTACGGCCTGGAGAAGCCCAATAAAACCGAATAGCAATAAATCTGTCAAAGCCGGACAATTTTTTTCAGAGTCGTATAATTTACTTTTCAATTAAATGTTTCCTGTCCGGTCCGTTTGATATTAGGGTCACGGGAACGCCTGTTTGATCTTCTATGAATTGGATATATTCTTTAAAGGATTCGGGAAGATCGTTGAATTGATCCACTTTCGAGATGTCGGTGTCCCAGCCTTCAAATTCCTTATAGATGGGTTCCTCGATCTGATATAGGTCGTATGGGAGATAATCGATTTCTTCCCCGTTGATTTTATAACCCGTGCATACTTTAATCTTTTTAAATTTACTCAGTACATCGGCTTTGGTCATAAGCAGCTCGGTCACTCCGTTCAGCATAATGGCATATTTCAGGGCAGGAAGGTCAAGCCAGCCACAGCGTCTGGGTCTGCCGGTCGTTGCCCCGTACTCATTACCCTGATTTTGAAGCTTTTCTCCTTCCTCGTTGGTCAGCTCGGTAGGAAAAGGACCGCTTCCAACACGTGTGCAATACGCTTTGAATACCCCGTAAACATTACCAACATTTTTCGGCGAAACGCCCAACCCTATACAAGCTCCGGCACATATGGTGTTAGAAGAAGTGACGTAAGGGTAAGAACCAAAATCAATGTCAAGGAGTGTTCCCTGCGCTCCCTCAGCCAATACGGATTTTCCTTCTTTCATCAAACGGTTGATTTCATGCTCGCTGTCCGTAAAACGAAAATTTTTCAACAGATCGATGGCTTCAAACCATTTTTTTTCCTTTTCTTCCAGCTCGTATTCATAATCATATTGTTTCAGGAGGGTTTTGTGTTTGTTTTTTAAAAATTCATACCGCTCCATGAAATTTTTGTCTTCAATGTCTCCTACACGCAAGCCGTTACGTCCGGTTTTATCCATATAGGTAGGTCCGATGCCTTTCAAAGTGGAACCGATTTTGGATTTGCCTTTGGCAGCTTCTGAGGCAGCATCTAGAATTTGGTGGGTGGGCAAAATTAAATGGGCTTTTCTGGATATCAGTAGATTGTTGTTGATATTCACTCCTTTTTCCTGCAACTCTTCCACTTCCTGTTTGAGCATCACAGGGTCAATAACCACGCCGTTGCCAATGATATTCAGTATCCGTTCATGAAAAACACCTGAAGGTATGTTATGCAGGATGTGTTTTACATTATCGAATTCAAGTGAATGGCCGGCATTCGGTCCTCCCTGAAATCTTGCAATTACATTGTAGTGGGAAGCCAAAACATCAACAATTTTACCTTTTCCTTCATCACCCCATTGTAGCCCAAGTAACACATTGACTTTCATATTCATTGTTTTTATAAATTTAATTTAAATGAAAATCTTAAAAATAAAAAAATCCCCTTTGATGGAAAGGAGATTTTTAATGTTTTTTTAAATAATGTGGTTTTTATTTTTTTCTGTTTAGTTTTTTATTCTTGCAATCTTTGCAGAATCCGTAAAAATAAAGCGAATGATAATCGATGTCGAACTCCATAAGATCGGAGATGGTATCTTGAATTTCCTGGATTCTTGGATCGCAAAATTCAATTACCTTCCCGCATTCCTGGCAGATCAGATGATCATGTTGCCGGCACTGATAAGCCTTCTCAAACTGGGCAATGTTTTTGCCAAATTGATGTTTGACTACCAGATTGCTTTCCAGCAGCAATTCAATTGTGTTATATAATGTGGCCCGGCTAACCCTATAATTCTTGTTTTTCATGGAGATATACAGGGTTTCTATATCGAAATGGTTGTCCCGGGAATATACTTCATCAAGAATGGCGTAACGTTCAGGTGTTTTTCTGTGCCCCCGCCTTTCCAGATAGGCAGTGAATATTTTTTTGACTGTTTCTTTGGTTTCGGTACATACCATGGTTGTATCCAATAACTATTTTAATTTAGTATAAATTTAAAATAAAAATTTCACTACCCACAAAATTATTTAGAATTATTTTAAAAAATAATTCCAACCCGAATTATTCTTGAATAATTCTGACGCTATTGAAAAACCTAACTTTTTGCTTCAATAAATTTCGCAAAAAGTCGGTTTTTCTAATGCGGGGTAGCCTGCATCCATCCCGCAACCCATCCCGCATTCAAAAACTTCACTATCCCGCTTCCTCAGCGGGATTTTTGAATAATGCAGGCTAAATCCATTAAGAATACAAATTGAAGGGAATTTTTGTTTATATAAATTTCAAGTGCTGGTTGCTTTCGGCGGCTGGCATTTTGATGGCTGTTCAAACGTCTTCGATTCGCTTGACCGAATCGATGCCCTGCAGTTTACTGAGGTTTAAGATGAGGTTGTTCAAATCGCTTACACTATGTACGTATAATTCAATGTAGCTTTCAAACATTCCGTCTATGGTATCGATGTTCAGTTTTCGGATGTTGGCATTCAGTTCATTGGATATCAAAGTGGTAATATCTTTTGCAATGCCGAGTCTGTCAATTCCTTTAATACTAAGCTTGGCCAGAAAAGAGAGGTAGGTATGGGTGGTCCACTGAGCCGGCACAATATACTGCCCCTGACTTGACATGAGTTTGATTGCTGTAGGGCACCCGGTTTTGTGAACAATAATGATGTTGTTATTGGGCATTTTGTATCCTACCACCTCATCACCCGGTATGGGATGGCAACATTCGGCGATTTGATAGGGCAGTTGATTGTCGTTTTCGTTTTCACTGATGATATAAGGTGATTGGTAGTCGAAGTTTTCTCCGGACTTTTCCGTATAAGGGCTTTTTCTGCTTTTCGGCATGGTTTTATGGGCTGTTCTGGAAATCTGTAAGCCCCAGTAACGGATAAATTTGCTGCGTGAGTGTTTTTTGATGATTTTATCAATACCATCCAGGGAAATAATTCCGCTTCCGATTTTGCTGTACAATTCCTCCTTAGAACTTACTTCATAAGCTTCCAGGAGTTTTCGGATAAGATTGGAATTGGGCCTTAAGCCAAAACGGCTCAGGTTTTTTTCAAGTTCTTTTTTTCCTTTATAGGTCCGGTTTTTTGTTTCGGCTTTTATAGCATTGGTAATACTGGCTTTCGCCTTGGCTGTGGTCACATAGTTGAGCCATTCTCGTTGAATTTTCTGGTTATCGGAGGTCAGTATCTCCACCTGATCTCCGTTCTGCAATTCGTGACTCAAAGGTACGAGTTGATGATTAACTTTTGCCCCAATGGCTTTGTTTCCAACCTCTGAATGGATTTCATAGGCAAAATCGAGTGCAGTGGACTTGGCGGGCAATCTTTTGGCATCTCCTTTCGGAGTAAAAACAAATATTTCAGAAGCAAAGAGATTCAGGCGGAATTCATCCAGGAACTCCATGGTATCAGGTGTGGGGTTATTAAGATGTTCCTTGATCCTTGACAGCCATTGGTCCAGGGCATTGTTCCGCTCTTTTTCGTCTTTATATTTCCATCTGGCCGCAAAACCTTTCTTGGCGAAATCATCCATTCGGTTGGTACGAATCTGAACCTCCATCCAGTTGCCCCGTGGTCCCATCACTGTAACATGGAGTGCTTCATAACCATTTGATTTCGGTGCGCTTATCCAGTCCCGTATGCGCTCAGGCTTGGGTACATATA
>JAGXLC010000116.1 GCA_018334875.1 Bacteroidales bacterium
TTCCCTTACAGCCAGCCCTATAATTCAAGGGAGGTTATCGAATATACGCAGGGTGAAGTGGAAAGACAACTGGTCAACAATGTGGCACCACATCTAAATGGGGCCAATTACATGAGAAACTCGGTTAAGGTGGTGGTAGATGCGTTCAATGGAAATATAGATTATTACATATATGAAGAAGACGACCCCATTGTTCAGGTCTGGGACAAAGTCTTTCCGGGTATGTTTAAAGAAAAAAGCGAAATGCCTGAAGCACTCAGATCCCATGTGCGCTATCCGGTGGATAAGATGCTTGTTCAGGGGCAGGTTTACGCAAAATACCACATGAGTGATCCAAGGGTTTTCTATAACCAGGAAGATTTGTGGTTAAGGGCCACGGAGAAATATCAGGGAACCATCAAACCTGTAGACCCTTATTACATCATGTGGCAGCGCCCGGGTTCCAATAAAGCGGAATTCACACTGATTCAGCCTTTCACACCTAAAAACAGACAGGTTCTGATCGGATGGGTTGCCGGTTTGAGTGACGGTGAAAACTACGGCCGGTTTATGACTTATAAATTTCCTAAAGACAGAAGGATACTCGGTCCACAACAGGTTGAAACCAAAATCGATCAGGATGCTGAACTTTCCAGTCAGCTAAGTCTCTGGGACCAACGTGGATCCAGTGTGATTAGGGGAAATGTGCTGGCCATACCCGTAGGTGAAACCGTGATGTATGTGGAACCCATATACCTGCAGTCGGAAACTGCCGCCTATCCGGAGCTTAGACTTGTTTGTATCATGCATGAGGACAACCTCAGTTATGCTTCTTCTTTTGATGAAGCCCTGGAAGGCATTTTCAGGGGAGAACCGGTGAAAAAGATCACAAAAGCTGCGAAGGAAGAAATAGACGAGAGGGAAGAGAGGGAAGAGACAGAAGAAGAAAAGCAAGAAGAGGTGGACAGAGCTATTACAACCAATCAGCAGTTAATCCAGGATGCTGATGAATACCTGAATTCCTATCTCAGGAATATGGGTGATCAGAACTTTGATCAGGCTTCCCGGTCACTCCAGCAACTAAAAGAAACGCTGAACCAGTTGAAGCAGCAAAGTCAACAGGATACAATGCAATAAGTACGTTGCTTTGAAAGGTCTGAATTACAGAAAGGCCATTCAATCAATAAGCATTTGCAAAAAATAATACAGACATTAAAAAGCTCCCCGCTGTTCGGGGAGCTTTTTAACTTTAAGAGATGATCTTAATTCATCTATCTGACAGAACCATTTTATTTTCTACCCTCAACACTCAGGCTTTGGGTTTTCTTCTTCCTCCCCAAAGTTCTCCCATATCTTCAAGGGTTCTGCCCTTGGTTTCAGGAACGATCTTCCATACAAAAAGGGCGGCCAGGATGCCCATTACACCGTACACCCAATAAGCAAATCCGTGGTTGAATAAATCTGTAAGTACCACATTGTCATTCATCATAGGGAAGGTCCAGGAGACCATCAAGTTTGCAACCCACTGGGCAGCCACTGCAATTGACATGGCCCCGCGAATTGAATTGGGAAAGATCTCCGAGAGCATCACCCAGGTTATCGGGCCCCATGAAATGGCAAAGGCTGCTACATAAATGCCCATAGCAAAGAGCGCTCCCACTCCAAGGTTATTGAAGAAAAAGAAAAAGCCAAGGGCAAACATACTAACCGACATGCCAATGGCCCCGATAATTAACAACGGCTTGCGCCCGAATTTATCAACTGTATAGATTGCCACAACGGTGAAAGCAAGGTTAACAACACCCATAAACAGGGTTTGCAGAAGGGAAACCTCTGTATTGGCACCCATATTCCTGAAGATCTCGGAAGCATAATAAAGCACCACGTTGATCCCCACAAACTGCTGGAATACAGACATCAGTATACCAATGACAAGTACCTTGCCTCCAAAGGAGAGCCAGGGAAGACGCTTTTCCCTCAGCGATTCCCTGATATCGGGCAATGTTCTTTCAGCCCGTTCCAGACCAAGCAGTTTCTTCAGTGTAGTGAACGCCTTATCCTCTTTATCTTTCATCACATGGAACCTTGGAGTTTCAGGCACGGTGAACAGTAAAATGAAAAATAAAGAAGCAGGAACTACCTCAGAGGCAAACATCCAGCGCCATCCTACCGTATTAATCCATTCCGAGGGATTTCCCTTGGCAATGAAATAGTTGACGAAATAAACCACCACCATACCGAAGATGATAGCAAACTGGTTCCACGACACCAAACCTCCCCGCTTTTCAGCAGGTGCAATCTCTGCTATGTACATGGGTGAAATCATGGAGGCGAGGCCTACGCCAATTCCACCAATCACACGATAGGTGATGAATGAAGTAATGGCTGCACCGCCCATGAAATTGAGTTGCTCAGGCAATGCAGATCCAACCGCCGAGAGAAGAAATAATACGGCGGCCATTAACAACCCGTTGCGTCGTCCAACACCCTGACTGACATATCCTCCAATCGATGCTCCAATGATACAACCCAGAAGCGCACTCGATATGGTGAAACCATTGATCGAGTTGGCTATATTCGTGGATATTTCACTTTCGGAGCTGATAAAACGGTAATAAATAACAAGTATTACAGCAATCCATACAAGTACACTATAAAATATAGCTTTCTTATAATGATAAAGCTTAAATAAAAACCTGGATATAAGAATACCAATAATCACAAAGCAGGCAGAGGCCAGTAATTTATATTCGAAAATCACTTTCCCTGCTAACTCAGGATTATCAAAAAGCGGATCGATAAAGAATACTCCCAGAGATTCAACTGCCCCGTTGATCACAGCAGTATCATACCCAAAAAGAAGACCGCCGAGTGTTGCGACCAGTGTGATTAAAAAGGTATATTTCGCTGAACTTCTATTATTAGGCATAAAAAGATTCAGTAAGTATCAAATTAAAATTAACGTATATAATTGTTCAGAAGATTTTCATAATACTCTTGCTTTCCGCTAATCTTTGGTGGCTCACCTTTTTCAACAGCAATCTCCCTGAGATCTTCCAGGCTCAGCTCTTTATTTTCAAACTTTTTCCCCTCACCCGCATCGAAAGAAGCATAACGTTCTCTTCTTAATTTCGGATATTCCGAATCATTCAGAATTTTATCCGCTGCAATCAGTGCCCGGGCAAAGGTATCCATGGCACCGATATGAGCATGAAACAGATCATCCAGATCGGTAGAATTTCTTCTGAGCGCGGCATCAAAATTCGTTCCTCCTCCCTTGAAACCACCGGCTTCCAGAATAACCAACATGGCTTCCGTTACTTCATAAACATTGTTTGGGAACTGATCGGTATCCCAACCGTTTTGATAATCGCCGCGATTGGCATCAATACTGCCAAGCATACCGTCATTGGCAGCTACCTGAAGCTCATGCTGGAACGTATGGAGTGCAAGGGTTGAATGATTGGCTTCAATATTGAGTTTGAAATCATCCATCAGCCCGTACTTTCGTAGAAAACCCAACACTGTGGAAGCATCAAAATCATACTGGGCTTTGGTAGGTTCCATGGGTTTGGGTTCAATGAAAAAATTGCCTTTGAATCCATTTTTTCTGGCATAATCCCGTGCCATTTCCAGCATTCTGGCATAGTGGTCAATTTCTCTTCCCATTTTGGTGTTGAGAAGTGACATATAACCTTCGCGGCCTCCCCAGAAAACATAATTCTCCCCACCGAGTGCGATGGTCGCATCAATGGCTCGTTTTAACTGAGCTCCGGCATGGGAAACCACATGAAAGTCAGGATTTGTTGAAGCTCCATTCATATAACGGGGATGATTGAAAAGATTAGTGGTGCCCCAAAGCAGGCCCATACCTGATTCTTTCTTCTTCTCCCTGGCATAATCCACAATTTTCTGCAGGCGCTTCTCACTCTCCTGAATACTATCAGCGGGATCTACCAGGTCAATATCATGAAAACAAAAATAAGGCACACCCAGTTTGGTCATAAATTCAAACGCTGCATCCATTTTGTCATAAGCCCTTTGCATGGGATCATCGGCTTCTTCCCACGGAAGAGGACGTGTACCCACACCAAAAGGATCACTGCCGTCACCACAGAATGAATGCCAGTAAGCAACAGCAAACTTGAAATGTTCCTTCATGGTCTTGCCGCCAACGACTTTATTTTCATCATAATGTTTAAACGCATAGGGATTAGTCGATTCCGTACCTTCGTACTTTATTTTCCCTATTCCCTTGAAAAATTCCTTATCACCAGTTAAATATTCCATAATGTTTTAGTTTTAAAAATTCATATTTTGATTCGTATTTCCCTGTTATCGTTCAAAAGCGAAAGAAGACCTTTTACCACTACTGCTCCAGGATTTTTTCCAGTGTGCTCCTCCAGTGTTCATATGCACGCTGGTATTCATGAGCCTTCTTAGCATCCGGTTCAATTTCCGATACTTTTTTCAATCCGGAAAAGGCCTCTTCAAAATTCTCATAAAAGCCCGCACCGATAGCGGCACCTCTTGCTGCTCCCTGGGCTCCGTCGGTATTATAAAGCTCAATGGTAGCATTGGATATGGAAGCAAAAATTGTTCTGAATACGGGACTTAAGAACATATTCGCATTACCTGCCCGTATGACAGAAGGTTGTATACCAATTTCCGTCATAATATCCAACCCATATTGAAATGCAAATACAATCCCCTCCTGTGCGGCCCGAAACAGATGTTTCTGATCATGGACATTAAAATTCAGATGGTGAACACTGCTTCCCGGGTTGGCATTATTCAAAACCCTTTCGGCGCCATTACCAAACGGCAAGACCACCAACCCTTCCGATCCAATGGGGGCTTTGGATGCCAGTTCATTCATCTTGTCATAATCATAATTCCCTGCCGCATTTCTTTTGAGCCATGAATTCAGGCTGCCGGTGCCATTGATGCACAACAGAACGCCCAGCCTGGGATCTTCTTTGGTATGGTTCACATGAAGAAAGGTATTTACCCTTGACCGGGGATCATACTTCACTTCATCGCTTACCCCGTAAACTACTCCTGAAGTACCGGCAGTAGCTGCAATTTCACCGGGCTTAAGCACGTTTAAAGAAAGTGCATTATTGGGCTGATCGCCTGCCCTGTAGGAGACGGGAGTCCCTTCAGGAAAGCCAAGTTCCTCTGCCACTTCGGAAGAAACTCCCGGTTCAGAGGAAAAGTTGGGTATCACCTGGGGAAACATTTTTTCATCAAATCCAAAATAATCCAGGAGAAAATCCGCTTTTTCGTTGATTTTGAAATCCCAGAATATGCCTTCTGACAAACCCGAAGGAGTTGTTGTCGTTTCCCCGGTAAGCCTCATGGCAATATAATCGCCCGGCAACAGTATTTTAGAAATTTGGGAAAAGATTTCGGGTTCATGCTCCTTCATCCAACCCAATTTGGAAGCGGTAAAATTACCGGGAGAATTAAGCAAATGCTTCAGGCATTTTTCTTCTCCGATTTCCTTAAAGGCTTTGTTTCCCGTTTCCACGGCGCGACTGTCACACCAAATGATTGAGGGCCGAAGAACTTTTTGCTGAGAATCAATGGGAACAAGACCATGCATCTGATAAGATATTCCAATGGCCTTAACGTCTGAAGGCTTAAACTCAGAACCCCTGAATATTCTAAAAGTAGCTTCTTTCAGATTATCCCACCACATTTCGGGATCCTGTTCTGCCCAGTCACTGAGGGGAGCATCCATCCGCATCTCTTCATCCGGACTTACACCCGAGGCTACACTTGTACCAGTGGAAAGATCAACCAAACTGGCCTTTATAAATGAACTTCCGATATCATAACCTATTGCATACATAACTTAATCCGTATTTCGATGATATAGATATTATAAATTTATCAAATCTAATATATTTTGGATTGAAACATGACAAGAAAGATGACAAATTATCGTATTATTATGCCAAATAAAAATGAATTCCCGATTCCCTTTATCTTTTAAAAACAAAATGTTAGTTTTGAAAGAACCAAATATGTTTTTTCGGGTATCAGGAACTTATGTCAATCTGATTTTTCAAAAAATGCCGCCATTTCTTAAATAACAAAAAATGAAACATTCAGGTAAAATCATCACTGTTGTAACGGCCATATTGCTCATTATAAGCGGATGCAAAGATGTCACCAAACATGAAGAAAAAGGATGGACCATTACAGCCAATCCCGAAACCACCACGCTAACCTTCGAACAAGATGAATTGGGAAAAGTTGCGGATGGAATCCGGCTTACCCTGAAAAAGGGAGAGAAAATCACACCCCTTTCCGCGTGGACGATAGAAGAACAAGAAGGAAAACTGGTCATTCATACGGAAAAACCCCGGAAAACCAGTTGGGAACTCAGTGTAACCGATACATCCATTGATGTAGTGTGCGGACATCCGGATGCACATATTCACGGAACCGCCCCCGCAGGTGAAAAACGAATTCCTGCGCGCATTCAAAGCCAGGACAATGGCATCATGTATACACAGATGGGCTTTGTTTCCGCTACCAACATTTATCATCTTTTCGATATGCCCACTGACATCATGGTTCGTTTCGCCGAAGAGAGTGCATTATCAAGAAACAAAGAAGACAATACCCTGATGGACATACAGGTTCCCGTTTCAGAAGGCAATGAGGTGACCCT
Source organism: Bacteroidales bacterium (assembly GCA_018334875.1). NCBI lineage: Bacteria > Pseudomonadati > Bacteroidota > Bacteroidia > Bacteroidales > Bacteroidales bacterium. The sequence continues at coordinate 6,665 of JAGXLC010000116.1, forward strand.
GCTCCCTGGTTACTATACCGATAATATCGGACTTTCAGACTATCAGCAGACAGATTTTAAACCCGGCTACAAGCCCATTTCCGATAGATTCGAAACAGCCCCTACCGGCTGGAGCAGCGGGAATTGCTACTATATAGCTCCCGACCAGGAGGATCTGATAGAAGAAACCCATGCCCTTGCCGAAAAATTAAAGCCTTACGGACTGGAATATATCCTTCTTGATGCAGCTTATACCAGAGGGAAAGAGGCTAACTGGCTTAAATGGAATGAAGACATGTATCCCGACGGAGGCAAACACTGGTTTGATCATGTGAAGAAAAAGGGACTTAAACCAGGGCTGTGGCTGAATCCATATGGTGCTAATTATGCCAATCCTTCCATGGCGGATGAATATGCTGACGACTTCTTCCTTCGGGATTCTTCCGGTAATTTATCCAGTACCTGGGGTTCTGCTGATTCCACGGTAGTAAGACTGGACTTTACCCATCCGGATGTAATCGATACACACACCAGGCCTTTGATTGATAAACTGGTTGACGACTGGGGATGCAGCTTTATCAAAGCCGGTGGCGGCGGTACCTGGATGGATTATTACGAGGAAAACAGGGAAAATGCCTTCGACCCAGATATGGACAGCCGCGAAGTATACAGGAGCGTACTGGCCGCAATCAGAGAGGAAATGGACGATGCGAATTATTTTTTGGGAGGTGCCATGCATGAAATCGGCATTGGGTTCGAATATTTGGACGGCTCTGCTACAGGAGGTGACACTTATGCCGACTGGACAGGCGAAGGCCACCGGTCTGAAGGAATGCAGACCTATTTCAATGCTCTGTTCGGTAAAAACTGGCTGAACGGAATTTGCTGGTGGTCGGACCCGGGTAATGTGATGATCAGAGACCCTCTGAATATGGATGAAAGCATAACCATTGTGAGCTCCATATCCCTCTCCGGTCAGACATACATGAGCAGCGATTTCATAGCTGATTTTTCAGAAGAAAGGCTTCAGGATTTTCTCCAGAGCGACTACAACACAGGATGGGCTGCCCAATATCCTGATAAGGTTAAGGCCTTGCCTGAAGAAAAACTGGAGCTCTACAGGAAAACCATGCCCGTCATGCCCATCCGTGCCATGGACCTTTATCCTTTCAAGTCCGATCCTGCCGTCCGTTCCGAACCCAAAGAATTTCCCGGCGCAATAGACCTAAAAGTCAATTCAACAGCGGGCATCTATGATGTAGTAGCCTTATACAACTGGAGCGATAGGCCGATGGAAAAAGTGCTTGACCTAAAGGAAGATCTGGGCCTTAAATCCGAAACCGATTATTTGGTATTTGATTTCTGGAATCAAGAGTTCCTGGGAACATCAAGGGTGATGATAAAAGGAAGGGTGCCGGCCCATGGTACAAAGGCACTGATAGTCAAAGAAACTAGTGAAAAACCTCAGGTTTTGGCCACTTCCAGGCACCTGACCTGCGCGTACAGCATTCAAAAGCTCAAATGGAATGAAGAAGAAATGATGCTTAGCGGCACTTCCAAAACAACGCCAGGGAATCAGCACACTTTATTTATTCATGTGCCGGAAGGATACGAGTTCGACCATACTGAAATAGATTCCGAAAATGCCTCTCATACAATTAAGCCAAATGGAATTCTCGAAGTGGCATTCAGTGGACAGGAAAATTTAACGGATTGGAAAATTATATTCAGATAATCAGAATACGAATTAATAATACAAATGGCTATGAATAAAACAGACTTAACCCGGACATTGATTGTCCTTCTGGGTCTTGCTTTTGCGGGAATATTGACAAGCTGCGACAGACAAAAAGGCTCAGCCGAAATTGCCCAAATGCAATGTGAATACCTGGAGCAACCCAAAGGTATTGATATGGAACACCCCAGGTTTTCATGGGTTATAAACCGTACCGAACGAGGCGTTTCACAATCGGCTTACCGCCTTTTGGTGGCAGATAACCGGGAGGACCTGGAGAATGATGCCGGAAATTTCTGGGATTCCGGCAAGATACAGTCCGGTCAATCTGTAAATATAGAATATAAAGGAAAGCCCTTACAAAGCAGTAAAACTTATTTCTGGAAGGTTCAGGTGTGGTATGGATCAGGGGATTCCAGCGGATGGAGCAATATAAACACCTTCCAGACGGGAATTATACATGAATCCGGGTGGGAAGCAGAATGGACAGAAGCTGTTGACACGTCCATTTCATCTCCCCTTATGCGCAAAAATTTTATCCTGAATGGTAAGGTAGAGGAAGCCCTTGCCCATGTAACGGGATTGGGCTATTATGAATTTTACCTCAACGGAAAAAAGGTAGGCGATCATGTACTTGATCCGGCCCTCACCAATTATGAGCAAAGGGTGCTCTATTCTACCTACGATGTGACAGATCAGCTTAATTCAGGTTCCAATGCTGCCGGCATTATGCTTGGGAACGGTGCACTGAGAATGAAAAAGATTGAAAACCGGTATTCCTGGGGAGGCATAAGCAATGATTTTGGTGCTCCCAAAGCCCTTGTTCAGATAGAAATCACTCTTGCGGATGGCACACAAAAAACCATTGCAACGGATGGAACCTGGAAATCCTCCTCAGGGCCTGTTACCTTCAATCATTTTTATGCAGGAGAAGATTATGATGCCCGTAAAGAAAAGCCGGGCTGGTCGACACCTGACTACGATGCTTCTGAATGGCAAGGTGTACGGACAGTAAGTGGTCCGGGAGGAAAACTCGATGCCCAGTTGATGCCTCCCATAAAAGTGACGGAAACCATCACACCGGTAAAGAAAACAACACCCGAGCCGGATGTTTACCTTTACGATATGGGACAAAATTTCCCGGGATGGTGGCGGTTAAAAGTTAAGGGAAAAGCCGGGGCAAAGGTCCGGATAAGGGGCGCTGAAACACTGAACGATTCCCTGTTCCCAAAACCTCTCAAACCGGAAGACCACATCAGCACCAAACACAACTATCACGCAAACGTCTGGTCTACTTATACACTTAAAGGCGAAGGAACTGAAACCTATGAACCGCGATTCTTTTATACAGGTTTCCGGTATGTTGAAGTAAGCGTGGATGATCCCGATAAATTTGAATCTGTGGACATTGAAGGACGTGTGGTACATTCCAATCTGTCATATAATGGGTCCTTCGCTGCCTCCAACACGCTTTTAAATGATATTCACAAAGCATCCATATGGTCACAAAGAGGTAATTCCCATGGGTATCCCACGGATTGCCCCCAACGCGAAAAAGGAGCTTATACGGGAGACGGACAGGTTATTGCCGAAGCCTCCATGCACGATTTCCATATGGCAGCCTTTTATAACAAATGGCTGAATGATATGCGGGATGCCCAGCAGGATAATGGCCGAATCCCCAACACCGCTCCTGAACTGGTCGGTGGCCACGGAGGAGGAATTGCCTGGGGCAGCGCATACATCTTGCTGCCCTGGTGGATGTACCATTATTATGACGACACACGGATACTGGAACAACATTACCCTTACATGAAACAATACATCCGCTATCTTTATAATCTGGCACGTTCGGATGCCAACCCGGAAGAAAAACTGATCATCAATGATTTTGGCGGATACTGGGATTCACTGGGTGAATGGTGCGCCCCTGGCCAGTCAGACGGACCAAACCATCCGGTTGTCAACACGGCTTATTATTTCAAAGATGTACAACTGTTCTCACAAATAGCCAAAGTACTCGGGAAAAAAGAAGACGTTCAGCGGTACAGCGAACTGTCCGATTCCATTGCAGAGGCCTACAATCAAAAATTCTTTAATCCCAATACCCACCTTTACGGCACCGACTCAACGTACCAGACTTATCAGATGCTGGCGTTATCGTTCGATCTGGTACCGGAAAATCACAGGGATGAAGTACTGCAAACAGTAATTGACGATATCCGGGAAAACAGAAACGGACATCTGAATACCGGTATCATTGGCACCAAATACCTGTGGCCGGTGCTTGTAAAATCCGGTCATGGCGACCTTGCCTACAACGTAGCCACCCAAACCACCTACCCAAGCTATGGTTACTGGCTGGAAAACGGTGCCACCACCCTTTGGGAAAAATGGTCGGGAGAAGCATCACACAACCACCAGATGTTCGGTTCCGTGGATGAATTCTTCTTTAAATACCTTGCAGGGCTGAGAGCACCAACAGATAAGGGAACTACCCGTGGATACAAACACATCCAAATCAAACCCTTTGTACCGGATGATCTATCATCGGTGGAGGCATCCCTGGAAACCGTCAGCGGAAAGGTGGAAGCAGGCTGGGAAAACCGGGATAATTCGTTTAGGCTACAGGTTACCCTTCCGGCCAACACAACAGGTGAAATATGTATACCCCTGCTTAAGGGTGAAGCAATAGAAATTAGTGAAGGAGCTGAAACCATTTGGAAAGCCGGAACACCATCAGGAGAAATACCCGGTATCAAAGATGCGAAAAAGGAAGAGGACTACATCTCTTTTTCAGTAGAATCAGGAACGTATCAGTTTACCATGAAAGAAACCCAAAACCACTGATCCGAAAACCTTAAATACCAACTTTGTTAAACCAAAATTTACTGAGTTAAGTCCGCTATG
>JAGXLC010000117.1:0-6724 GCA_018334875.1 Bacteroidales bacterium
CTCTGCAGGGAGCGCGAACAAGGCTTCCTGTGCGCGAGCAGGGATTCCTGATATTTCGGGCTCCGAACCACCGTACAATAAATACGCAGAGCGATGAAGACTTAACAAATGGGAATGGCTGGTCCAACCTGCTGGACCGCCTGGATGACATTGCGGATGACTACCAGGACAATGGTGAAATCTGGACCGGCTTGGTTCCGAACAGTGGTGCATATGCCTGGAATGGTCTGGCCAATGACGGGGTAATTCCATTCTGGTGGGATGACCATCCCAGGATGCTGAGCCGCTCCGGCCAGGGAGCAACATTTGCCCATGAACTGGCCCATACCGTAAGCATCGATCATGCATCCAGCGTTAATGTCGGGGCCAACGCCGGTGTAAATGCCTGCGGAAATCCGGCTGGGGTCGATAATTCCCTGGTATCGCTAACAGAAGACGTGGGTATGGATGTGGCCGCATACCGGTTGATGCCACAAAGCATCCCCACATTGATGACCTATTGTACACCCAACATCAGCGGAACTACAAATTACCAGGACCGCTGGATGTCAATTGACTTGTGGAACCGACTCTGGAACCAAATATAAAGGAGGATAAGATGACAGACTATCAACAATACTTCACATTAATCGGACAACTGGATCAGGAAACAGAATCCGGTTTCCGTTATATGCCCCTGTTTCTTAAAAGCCGCAAGGTTGATTTTGATAAGATCCTTGAGGTCGAAAGCGATATGCAGGCATTGCTACTGGATGGGGGAGGAGAAGTGGTTCTTCGTGTTCCCCTCTCTTACGGCTATTATTGCAACGACACGGAAAAGCTTCCGCAGCTTGCTGTTCGGGGTTACATTCCATTTGATGAACGAACCCGGGCCATACGTTTTGAATACAAACAAAAGATTATCGATGAATTTCGGGTACCGGAGGCCCGTCCCGAAATCAATATAACTTCTGAGATCCCCCGGCGCATTGATCAGGAAACACTTGACCTGAAGTGGAAGACCTCTTACAAGGGTGAGGCTTCTTTGCAGCATAAGGTATTTTATACGAACAATGGAGGGGAAACATGGCAGCCGGTAGGAAACCGCACCGGGGAGCAACAAATGGAAATTGATGTTATGGAGCTTCCTGGCGGAGAGAATTGCCGTTTTACAGTCCAGGTAACCGATGGCTATAACAATGCAAGTGATGAAACCGGTGAATTTGTTATTCAGGATAAGCCCTATGAAGCATTCATATTGTCGCCACTGGATGGCGAGGTACTGGGTGCCGGACGAAGCGTTCTGCTTACCGGCCAGGGTTACGACCCCAATTCCGGGAGAGAAATTAACGAAGGGTTTGTCTGGAGTTCATCAAAGGATGGAGAACTGGGCAAAGGCTCCCTTTTGCAGACCAAACTTAGTGAAGGCAAGCATACCATCAAACTGCAAATCGGGAAATCAACCCAAAGTGTGGGTGTGAGAGTCGAATAATCCCAACATATTGAAATGGCTATTATCAGAAGGCAGGGAAAAATAGCTTCATCCCTGCCTTTTTTGTTAACTATTTATCAGGCACTGCATTAGAAATATTTCAAATGCAATATTCAGAATTGTATATATTGTCCTTTCTATCCTGCATTATTCACAAACGAACGGAGTAAAGTTTGTGAATGTGGGGTGGTAAGCAGGAGGGATGCAGGCTCGCCTTCGCGAAGCTTTGGGCGCCTACGCTAAAGCTTCAGCGACAGCGTGCGGAGCAAGGCAGCCCCGCATTAGAAAAACCAGCTTTTTGCGAAAAATAATGAAGTAAAAAGCTAGGTTTTTCAATAGCGTCAGAATTATTTCGAATAATTCGGGCTATAAGAACTTGAAAATTTTTGATTGCTGAAATTTCCAAAATTGTCCGATATTTTTTAAATTTATAGGATAATTCAAAAGATGTATTATCTGGTATATGTAAATTTTATCCAAAATGAGAAAACTTATCTTATTGTTCATCACCTGGGTTGCTTTTACCCCCGTATACGCTCAGTTGAGCGTGAATGTAGAATCCGGCCTGGCTTTTCAGGGCTACAATGATGTTAGGATTCCCAATGAGCAAACAGCCACAACATTCAGTTTTGATGAGGATTTTGAACTTCAGGGGCCGGTCATCCCCCTTCGCATTACAGTTGGTTATACATTCGCGGGAAAGAATCACCTGATTGGTCTTTATGCCCCTTTGGGTGTAAATTATGAGGGTTCACCTCCTTTTGACATCAATTTTCAGGGAACCCGCTTCCCGGAAGGCCAGAATGTTGACGGTTACTACAAGTTTAACAGCTACCGGCTCACCTACAGGAGGGATGTGCTGGCGACCGAAAAGTGGACTTTGGGTGTGGGCTTTACTGGCAAAATCAGGGATGCCAGAGTACGGTTAAGCACGGATGAGCTGTGGGCCAAAAAGGATGATATTGGTTTTGTTCCGTTGCTGCACATTTTTGCGGCATATGATTTTGAATGCTGGCGCGCATATTTGAGCGGCGATGGACTGGCAGGAGGCCCCGGCCGGGCCTTTGACTTTTTCCTGGGTGGCAAGGTGCCCTTATCGGACAATCTTTCGGTAAAAGCCGGCTACAGAATACTGGAGGGTGGTGCCGATGTGGATGAGGTATATAATTTTACCCTGATTAATTTTGCTTCTGTAGGCCTTGGCTGGGAATTTTGATCTTTACCGTGTTCCTGATATATCGAAATACAAACCTGTAATAAAATTTTCTAAATCATTGACTTAAAAGATATAGCCCATGACAAACCGCAGAGATTTTATTAAAAAAGCAATTGCAGCGGGAATACTGAGTAGCCTCTCTGGTTCTCTGCTGGCACAACCTATGAATGTTTTTTCCTCACCGGAGCAAACTTCTGATGAGACCATAAAGGCCATTCTTCTTCATCTGAGTTATAATATGTGGGAGGACTATATTCCGGAAGAATATAAAGATCCGGATTATGCATGTCAAACCTGCCAGGAAGCAAGGGAATGGGCACATGGATACAGACCTGAGCTGACTTTCGATGAGGAAACGTGGAACGGTTTACTGGAATATATGAGTCAGGTGGGGATGAACATGATCCTGATCGATGTGGGAGATGGAGTGAAATTTGAAAGCCACCCGGAAATTGCAGTTAAAAATGCCTGGCCAGCCGATAAGTTGCGCAAGGAACTTGGAAAAATGAGAAAAATGGGACTGGAGCCCATTCCGAAGCTCAATTTTGGTGCGGGCCACGATATCTGGCTGGGGAAATATTCGCGGATGGTTTCCACAGATAAGTATTATGGCGTCTGTAAGGACCTCATCACAGAAGTAGCCGATCTGTTTAACAAACCCCGGTTTTTTCATTTAGGCATGGATGAAGAGACCGCACGACATCAGCGAAGATTGAAACATGCCGTTATCAGGCAGGATAATCTCTGGTGGGGTGATTTTTATTTTCTGATCGGTGAGGTAGAAAAGAATAATGTCCGCCCCTGGATTTGGTCTGACTACGTGTGGCATCATCCGGATGTTTTTTTCAGAAAAATGCCGAAATCCGTACTTCAAAGCAACTGGTACTACGGAACGGATTTTGGTTCCGATCCGCATGAATACGTACAATATTATGAAGCTCTGGATAAGCGTGGCTATGACCAGATCCCGACAGGGAGCAACCATTCTGATCCCAATAATATGGGCATGACGGTTGAGTATTGCAGAAATGTTATTGATCCCGGCCGGCTCTATGGGTTTATGACGGCCCCCTGGCGGCCTACTTTGGCACCTTGTTTTGAAAGGCATAAGCAGGCAATCGATCAGATGGTCTCGGCCTTAAACAATCATTAAATCATTGGTCTTCTCTTTGTAAAAAATATGTGCTATGGAACCTAAGTTTACCATGTGTCAGATGAATTTTTCCACATTATCGCGATTCATTCTAATGCTGTGTCTCCTGCTTCTTGTTTCAGGTTTTCAAACAAATGAGGAAAGCGCTGTATTGAAAGTAGGAGCTGCCCGGAATGAAATTACTCCACCCGTTGGCTATCCTGCTTATCGGGGCGAGAGCACCGGGGTGGCCACACCGCTTTACGCCAAGGCCCTGGTATTCAAACAGGGAGATAACCGGGGCGCCTTGCTTATCTGTGATCTGCTTTGTATTCCGAGAGATCTGAGCAGGATTGTCAGGGAGCGGGTTTCTGAGCGTACAGATATCCCTTTTGAGCATATCAGCATTGCTGCCACACATACCCATACTGGACCGGCTTTTCGCGATTCGGTCAGGAAGTATGGCTCCCGCCAGTCAGCCGGAGCATTGACCGAAGGGGATAAAGGAAGCTATGTAGCGGAGTTGATGCGGAAGATGACCGAGACCATTGTCAATGCAGACGCAAAAGCACAGGAATCTGAGCTGACAGCGGGTATAGGGCATGAATCGGACGTCTCTTTCAACCGGAGGCGAATTATGACCAACGGTAAAGTAGGCTGGAATCCGGGTTTCCAGAATCCAAAAATTGTTCGCCCGGCAGGTCCCATTGATCGGGATGTGCATTTTGTAATGTTCAGACCTGCCGAAGAGGAGCATTTTAGTGCTTCCCTTACCGTTTTTGCCAATCATACCGATACACACGGCGGAACCAGGTTTCATGGAGATTATCCCTTTTATCTTCAGGAAAATCTCCAGGAGATATTTGATGAAGATATGGTTTCTGTATTTGGGAACGGGACCTGTGGGGAACTGAATCACCATGATTTTTCTGCTCCCCGGCCTGCAGAAAAGAAAACGGAGATGATCGGGAAAAGACTAGCTGAAGCCATTCAGGAAGCCTTTTCCGAAAGGGAAAAGTTGCATCCTGATTTTGAGGCGAAGTCCAGAATTATCTATCCGGCATTACAGGATTTTACAGAAGAAGAATATCGTTGGGCCAGCGATGAAGATGCTGAACCCCTTTATGAGGAACGCTCCTTTCTGGAGGAAAGGCGGCGCAATAAGATTCTGGACCTGAAGCAAAGGAGAGGCAGAGAAGCGGTCACTCCTGTGGTTTCAGGAGAGCCGTGGCGTCTGCCGGTAGAAATCCATGTGTTTCGGCTTGGTGCTGAAACCGCAATCGTGACATTGCCGGGTGAGGTCTCGGTTGAGTTGGGCCTGAAGCTGAAAGAACAATCTCCCTTTGCCAATACCATGGTGATTGAACTGGCCAATATCGACATTAATTATGTCCCGACAAAACGCCAGTTCAGAGAAGGAGAATACGAACCCATGAATTCACGCCTGATGCCCGGGGCAGGGGAAAAGATGGTTGAAACGGCCCTGCGGATGCTGGAAAATACCAGATAATATGGCCAAAAAGTGAAGGGGATGAATACAAAGAAAATTTTCAGTACAGACAAACTTTATATTTTATGAAGAAAACGCTTATTACAGCACTGATCATTTTTATATGCAGTTATAGTAGCCATTCTCAGTTGGCAAATAAGGCACCATTCAGGGCAGACACGACCTGGAAGTTTAACTCTATCGATGCGTTTATAAGCGAGAACAGCGAAAATAAGGCCGGAGGGCAACTGGATGTCCGCTTGTTTGTATTACCCGGTCTTTCCATTGGTGGAGTAGGAGAGAACCTGGGGTCGGAAGTGGAAAGTTTTGAAAAAAATTCATGGGAAGACGATGAATCCCCCAATGAGGGAGATTATCAAAGCGATTATGGTGACAGGACCATGCCCATTATAACGGACCCCGAAGCGAACCTTCCTTTTAATGTTGAGCTTGGATACACCTATAAAAACACCCGTATAGGTGTGTCGTGGTTTCGTATGGAGGCTTCCGATGCACAGTCGGGCGAAGTGCCGGGATATAAATTTCAGGGCGAAGAAACATCCGAAGATTTTAGATATGGGTTTGTAAGCTTCTGGAATATGGGATGGGACCTTCACACCAGCAGAAATTTTCCTGCGTCCTGGGTGGAAGGATTCCGGGATATTGATGAAAATGGGGAGGAAGATTATGAGCTTGAGTTTTTCCCGGAAAAAGGCTCCACTCAATGGGAGGCTTCCCATGAAGTTTCTTTCGGTTCTTTTCAGTTTACTGTTCAGCATCCTGTCGTAAAAAAAGAGCGCATGGAGGTAACTCTGGAAGGCGGCTTTCAATATGGCCAATGGAGTGATAATTTGCGGCAATCGTTGAATATTACCAGTCATACCGAACTGACGGACAGATGGACCCAGAATATTTGGGATGAGCAGGCCGAAGATTCAATTATGGTGGAAGTTTTCATGGATTACATATTTCACAATGACATTACGCTTGAAACCAATACTTCTTCGGAATTTAATTCTCCAGGAGTCCTGGCAGGCATTGAAGCCCACTGGGAGATACTGCCTTCATTGCTTTTTTCGGTGGAAGCAGGGGGCTCCGTATTAAGCGGAGAGGCTTCATTTTCCGGTACAGGAACAGATGTGGACGATATTGAAGAAAAGGAAAGGATTACCCTGTATGATATGGATGGAAATTTGATTTCTCTGCCCGATGAAACATGGGGAAGAGAGGAATTTTTATCGGGTGAGTTTGATTTCCCTGAACACACCACTTCCTGGATATCGGTGAATTACAATTTGAATGTGACAGCCTCATACAGAGTAACCGATATGATTTCTTTAAGGGCGGGTTACACTTATATACTCTGGAAAGATCTGCCCATGGCACCCCAATGGAACTATTCCGATGAATTTACCA
>JAGXLC010000117.1:7076-11269 GCA_018334875.1 Bacteroidales bacterium
CCGTCGCTACGCGACTTGAGTTCCGCGTATACAATTGAATGACCAAATGACCACCCAATGACTGTCATTGACTTCATGTCACTTAAATGCCAATCAAATCATAACTATAAAGGGGAAGTTTTTTATATTATCTTGCTGATTGTTAAAGAGTTTTCAGGGTAAGATTGGAGATCGCTCAGGTGAGATTGGGGATCTATCCGGTAACATTGGGAGGCATTTCGGTAAGATTGGGAGTCTCTTAGGTAAGATAGTGGATCACTTAGGTAAGGTAGGGAGTCTACCCGGTAACATTGGGCATCACCCAGGTAAGACAGGGAATGTAACCGGTAAAATCGGGCAGGAGGAGTTCGATTATGGTATTTCGGGCAAATCTTTAATTTTGCCCGAAATACCAGTCTCGCTCATTATTCTTTCATCATTTGGTTGCCTTTCATATTTTTTCCTCCCATGATCTGGCCGCGGATCTCTCCTGCGGGATACTGATTGGTATGAACATTGACATAGGTGTGTTTGTTTTTCATCATCTCAACAAGATCCCAAAGCTCCTCGCCTTCTAACTGTCCAACGAGATCATCCTTTGTGATTACTCCCTCCTGAAGGACACCCTGTGTTCTGCCTTCAATAAGTGCCGGAGGGGGTGCGGGTGGATAAAGCCATGCTACAACAGGTCCGTTTTCATCTGCGGAACCGACATGAATGTGAGCCATATATACATTTTTAATGTTGGCCACAATCAGTTTGTAATGTAGCTTCATCCCATCCTTGCTTAACTGAAATACAGCCTGACCGGTTGCATTGGTTTCCACGGGGTCCGGTACTTCATTGTCGCCCGAAAGATGGGTTCTGAAGTTTAACACAGCCTTCTTGTCGTCCATGTTTTGATTCTGATGCCCACTTTTCAGCATATCCGATTCATTCTGAACCTCGGCGCTGGAAGGAGCTTTCGGCTGCACGTCATTTTCTGTAAACTGTCTTTCACAGGATGCGAAAACAAAAATCGCAGCCACTGCTAAAATGGTTAATCTTGTTTTCATAGGTATTGATTTTTTAAAGGTTATGAAATACATTTTTTGTAACAATGAACAGAATTTATAGTTCATGTTACCTGAATCAAATTATTTATTACAGCCGTGAATTCTAAATGCATCCATTACTTAAATATCGTATTGAAGGGACATGGAGGACCATATTATAAATTACTAATTTTCCGTTCCATGAATCTTTTTAGATACCCTTTCAGACTCTGCTGATTTTAGGCTACTGCTGCCGGGATTTTGCCAGGGCACCCCGTCCGACCCGTTCCTGGATATAAAGACTAAAACAAATAGAGGCAAAAGATATTGACCATCAGGAGAAATATTCTTGTTCTGCACCGGTCGGACGGGTGGGGGATGGCAGCGGGCACTGCCCGGGGTTACTCTATTCAACCCCTATCCGGGGTTTTAACCAGACAATAATTATCCAGTTATTGCGATCGCTATGTGCTTTCTCTGAAGACCTCCCTTTTCCACCGGTTTAAAAGCCAATTCAATTACAGATAAATATTCTCTATGTACTCTGTGGTTCAAGGATATTAATCAAATGATTTTTATGATCGGCCTAAAGAAAGGCTTATATGACATAGGTTTAGTAACAACAGTTGATGAGATTAGCACCCACGTTGACGTGGGTGGTTGTTAATGGTTATTCTATTCGCCCACCCACCCCCAAAACGCCCTTAAGGGCGTTTTGGGTTAAAAACAGGAGTCCATTTTTCCTAAACCACTTGCCTAAAGGCAGGTGCTATTCTCATAATGTTTTAAGGCTGGATCATTCATAAATCACGCTGCTTGAACAAGAATTAATTATTTGTGAATAATTCGGGTAAGAAAAGTTATAAAAAGTATTGTCTATAAATCCATAATGTTTTACTTTTGGTAAAAGGTGTTACACCAGTAATATTAAGTTTTATGGGACCACAGGAACAAATTCAGGGCATCAGGGATTTTCTGGAAAAATCCATAGAAACCATAGATAAGATGAGCAAACGGGAAATGGATTACAGTCTGGATCAGTTGGATTCCGTTTTGTTAAGGCATTATAACAAAAGATTTTCCTATGTGTATAAGAAAAATGCCATACAGAATCAGCTCAGGAAAATGATTAATATGCCCGAGGAAGGAGAAAAGTTCAAGGAACTGAAAAAGCATTACAAGCAGTTGCTTAGTGTTATGCTTGATGAAATCAACAAAGTGGGATTGCCCGGGGAGGATGATATCACAATTGATCCATCCGGGAAGGTATATCAGCAGCCATCACACCGGGAACAGCCATCACAGAAAGAACAACCTTCACAGGAAGAACAGCAACCCCAGGTGCAATTGGCGGATGTACTTATGAAAACCATGGAAGATCAGATGAGCTCAGCCCAGTGGGAGGAGTTTAAAACACTTGTAAGAAAGGTAAGGAACCGTGAGGAGCCCAAGGCAAAAATTTCGGAAACATTAAGAAATTATGGATTAGAGGAATGTTCAAGCATCCTCGCCAATGTTATTACAAACCCTGGAATTATTGACGCATTCTGATAATATGGCTTTACCCCGGATTCTTTATTATAATTTTAAACTGAACCGGAATGTACACAAAGAAAGGCATACCATTTTAAAGCAGCGGGAAAAAAGGTTGCGCAGACTGCTTAAGCATGCCTTCCATCATTCTGATTTCTACGGGAAGTATTATGCAGATCATGGCATAAGCTCCCCTGATCTGGAACATATGGATATAAATCATTTGCCGGCAATTGACAAAAAACTAATGATGGATCATTTTGATGAGTTTGTGGTTCCCGGCGAATTGAAGAGAGAGCGGGTGGAAGATTTTCTGGAATCTTATCCTGCACCGGATACGGCCTTAAACGACAAATACCGGGTTATACATACATCCGGTACAACGGGAGAGGTCGGATATTTTCTATATAACAACCGCGAATGGGATTTTATAAAAGCCATTTCCCTGCGGATTTTTCCGCATTTCGGTCTAAAGTCCAAAAATTATATCTTTATCGGAGCAGCCGACGGTCATTATGCAGGGGTAAGCCTGTTTCTGAGTCCGCTTCATTCCCCTGAAGCTTTTGTTTACAGGGAATACCTTGTTTTAGACATTAATTATCCCGTGGATCAATATATTGATAAAGTGAACAGGGTCAACCCGGATGTTGTTACTGGCTATCCCACTGGTATTGGGATGCTGGCAGAGCTGCAAAAATCAGGAAAGCTTTCCGTTAGTCCGAAGGCAGTAGTTTGTGGAGGTGAACCCATTACCCCGGAAACCAAAGAACTTATCCATGATACGTGGGAATGTGAACTTATCAATTACTATGCTGCCTCGGAATCACTGATAATGGGAGTTGAACGGACGGATTTAGAGGGGTTTTATTTGTTTGATGATGTCAATTATATTGAATTCATGGACGATCATATACTTTTAACAAATTTGTATAATTATACCCAGCCGTTAATCCGTTACCGGATGAATGATGTCCTGGTCCCGGAGGGAGAAGGAGGCATTTGGCCGTTTACCAGGATTAAACATGTTATCGGGAGACAGGAAGAACTTCTCTGGTTTATCAATCAAAACGGGAAGTTTGATTTTATTCATCCGATTGTTATTGTGGAATTTTATGTCAGGGGCCTGGAAAAATACCAGGTTATCAAAAAAGGAAATACCTCTTTTACATTTAAGGCCGTCATTTCGCAGCAGTTTGATAAAGACCGGGTGGTTAAAAAGATTGATGAACGGTTAAGGGAAATATTGCAGAAGAAAAAGATGTTAAATGTTGATTATCGGGTTGAAGTAGTAAGCGATATTCCCAGAGATATGAAAACTGGGAAATATAATCTGATCAGGGAGGAATTCGGAAGCGCTTAATGGTGGGTGCATTCATAATTTTCCCCAAAGTATTAAATATATGTCATTCTTATGGAATTCCGTAAACTGGAATATCACTTATGAGTCCGGTATAAAAAGCTAGATTTTGGCTGGTAAGGCGCTAAGCGGCTCTAGTAGATTTCTGAAATTCAATATATAATTTTTACACAATTAGCTAAATATAGCCGCTAAGCGCCTTTTTAGAATAGACTCACTTATAATACCGCGTTATATGCGGGACCTACAAGTATTACATCCATCAAGCGGGATTTCGGTTTACAGCCTAA
>JAGXLC010000118.1 GCA_018334875.1 Bacteroidales bacterium
CGCTTCATTATTTTTCGCAAAAAGCCGGTTTTTCTAATGCGGGGTTACCTGCATCCACCCCGCAATCCATCCCGCATTCATAAACTTTCCCGCTTACCAGCGGGATTCGTTTATGAATAATGCAGGTTAGAAACAAAAAAGATACGATTTCTTAAAGAAGTGTTGCGCATAAAGAATGAACATATTATTGAAAGACTTGAGCAAGTTCTTCATCAGGAAAGAAAAAAATCCTTTGGTGAAGAAGTTAATCCAATGACCATGGAAGAATTCGATTCTTTGATAAATAAAGCCGAGGAAGATTCACAAAAGGAGCGTGTGTATAATGCCGGGGGAATTTTTAAAGATATTGATGAATGGGAATAAAAGTCTTATGGACAGAAACAGCATTAAACAACCTTGAGAATATTTTTGAATATTTGACTACCATAATAACTTCTGCGATTAATGAACTAACAGCAAAAATCACTTATAGTTTTTGAGCTGAATTTTTATCCTTAACTGAGCATCCAGGAGTTTACCAAAAAACAGAGACGAAGTTAATACACCATGACAATATGATTTATTACCATGCGGTTTCCAGCACGAATTATCATACAACATTTATAGGATGTATAAATTGTATTGGTATACGGAACCCTAACCTCTAGTAATGCAAATGATCAGGTTTTGATTGGAACTACAAATCCTGGGCACACGGACCTGAGTAACTTCTACCATGGGCCATTGGTCATTCTTCCATGCCCTTCAATTTATTTTCATAAATCCTGTAATCCCGTCCGCTGAATAACACGAAGCGGATCACCTTTACCTGCTCAAGATCCGGGATCATTCCCCTCACTGTTTCCAGCGCCACGTCGGTAGCTGCATCAAAGGGATAGCCAAAAGCCCCTGTTGAAATGGCCGGAAAGGCTACTGAATCGATCCCTTTTTCTTCGGCAATTTTAAGGGCATTCCGGTAACAGTCGGCCAAAAGCTTGTCTTCGGGCTTATCTGCCCCGTAAACCGGGCCCAGGCAATGGATTACGTAATCATTCGGCAGGTTGTGCCCGCCGGATATTACTGCCTGTCCGGGACTTATCGGGGCCATTGGCCGGCATTCCTCGGCAAGACCGGGACCGGCAGCACGATGTATTGCTCCTGCCACGCCGCCTCCAATTTCCAAACGGGCATTGGCGGCATTTACCACAGCGGTCATGTCGGGTTGATTGGCTATATCGCCCTGAACCGCCTCTAACTGTACATGATCGATCTGTATTTGCATAATAAAAGCTTTTTATTTGAATGCTGACCTAAATGAGTGATCCTCATTCATAATTAACAATATTAAAAAAATTCAGGCAGATGGGCAATAATTCTATACAATTCATTTGTAATCAATCCTTAGTGCCAATAACAGCGGGGAGGTGGAGTACAATTTGTTATTACGGGTTATTATCATCGAAACAAGAATGGTTTGTTAAAATAATATTTCGTAAATTGCGCTACATATTTAACGTTACGTAAAAAGCGAAACTATGGAAAGAAAACCCTCTAACCCTTTTCTTCTAATCGGTTACCATTCGCACCGTTATTTTTGCGACCGTACTGAAGAATTCCGTGAGCTGGAGGAAGCGATAA
Organism: Bacteroidales bacterium; assembly: GCA_018334875.1. Classification (NCBI taxonomy): domain Bacteria; kingdom Pseudomonadati; phylum Bacteroidota; class Bacteroidia; order Bacteroidales; species Bacteroidales bacterium. The sequence goes on from JAGXLC010000118.1 coordinate 1,618, forward strand.
AAAACTAACGCAATATAACCTTGTTCTCGATTCGCAGGTTGGGAAAGACCTTGATTCCTCTTTAATCGAAGAAATTTTTGACTGGACCAGAATGCAGACCTATTCGTGCAACTGGTCTGCAACAGACATTATGCACTGAAAACGAAAATTACCAGGGATATCCTCAGGGGAACCTTTTTGAATATCATTCAGAAGAACAATTTTCATTATTTTTGCTTGAAAATATATATTATGCAGGATATATCAGAATTGAGCAGTTTCCTTAAATCATTAGCAGATCCCACGCGGCTGAAGATTGTGGAATATCTTGCTCAGGCGGAAAATCCGCGGTGCGTGAACGCCATTGCACAGCATATTGATGTAAGCCAGTCGGCTACTTCGCAGCACCTGAGAATTCTCCGACAGGCTAACCTGGTGAAAAGCGCACGCCGGGGTTATCATATCCACTATGAAATTAACACCGATCAGATGGATGCAGCGCTCCATCAGCTTCGCTCGCTTCTGAAAAAATAAGAGGGTCTTTTTTATTTTGTTAAATATTTTAGCATATTTGCAAATACTAAATTAATAAACTGAACACTGTCCGCCAATAATACAGGAAGGTAACATTAAAATCAGGGCAATTTTTGTATTGCTTTTTGTAATAATTTCAGCTAACGGGTGTCAAAGCATTAACCTAAATCGGCTCGCTTTCGCAAAGCTTCAGGCACCTACGCTAAAGCTTCAGCGACAGCATACGGAGCAAAGGATTTTCCAATCACATTCATTGGTGCGCTTCATTCTACAACTTCTAATGACTTGATTGGTATAAAATTAGGCTATAATTCCACATTAAAAACTATATATTAATGAAAGCAAAAGTACTTTATGGGATCACAGGAATTGTTGTGCTGGCCGGAGCGGTCCTGTTGGCTGCTTATGCCGTAAAAAACAAGCCTGCACCTAAAAAAAGCATGAAGCAAGAGGATGCCCTTTATGTCAAAGCCCAAAAGTTAATGAATGAACCGGTAGTCCCCTCGGTGACACATCAGGGAAGGATTGCTTCCTATGAAACCGTATCCCTGGCTGCAGAGGTGAACGGCCGCATTATGGAAGGCGATGTGGCTTTTAAAGAAGGGGAACATTTCAATAAAGGCGAGTTGCTGATACGTATTTATAGTGAAGACATAAAAGCTGCTCTTACGGCAGGCAAAAGCAATTTCCTTCAAAAGCTGAGCTCAATTTTACCCGATTTGCAAGTGGATTTCCCGGAGGAATACGACAAATGGAAGCAATTTTTTACCTCCATAAAGGTACATGAGCAATTACCCGAACTTCCCGAAATCTGTTCGGAAAAAGAACAGGTATTCCTGGCTTCCTCTGGCATACTTTCGGAGTACTATTCCCTGGAAAAGGAAGAGATCAATTTGAATAAATACAACATATATGCGCCTTTCAACGGTTCTTTTCAGCAAGTCAAACGGCAGGTAGGCGCTGTAGCCGGTATGGGCGCTGATTTGGCCTCCATTGTAAGAACCGACCGGCTTGAAGTGGTGGTTCCGGTGCCCCCGGAAGATGCCAAATGGATTGTACCGGGAAATAAGGTGAGTTTAACCGGTTCGGGGGGCTATCAAACAACCGGTACAGTTACACGAATAGCGGATTTCCTGGATGAAAAGACCCAAACGGTAAAAGTTTATGTAAAATATATACCACGGGGCCAACAGGCTTTCAAAATCGGTGAATTTGTAGAGGCAACTTTTGAAATTCAAAAAGAGGCAGTGGGAATGACCATACCAAGGGAGGCATTGATAGATGGAGAAAAGGTATATGTAGTTCAAAACAGGCAATTACAAATGCAAAAAGTGACCCCGGTAAGAACGTTAAATGATACGGTGGTGATATCCGGGCTGGATGACGGTACGCTGGTGGTTACGGAGTCTTTGGTTGACGTGCAGGAAGGAGATGAGGTCAGGATCAGGGAATAATAAACAGAACACAGATCCGTCATGAGCCGGACACAGTAACACGGATCCGTGTTCTATATAAAACTCAAACAGATGAAAAGAATTCTGAAAATATTCGTTGAATACCCCTTTTACGGAAAAATAGTTGTAGTTATCCTACTGGTATTTGGTACCATATCGTTTATAAACATGCAGAAATCCTCTTTCCCTATGGTTGAAACCAATACATTGAGGATAACCGTGAAGTACCCGGGCGCCACGCCCCAGCAGATGGACGAGGGGGTAACATCTTTGATTGAAAATGCGATCAGGGGTGTTCCGGGAATCAAAGAGTTTACTTCCGAATCCATGGAAAACCTTTCACAAATTATCATCACATCAACTTTCGGTTATGATATTGATGAGTTGCTTATTGATGTCAAAAACCAGGTGGATGGCATATCCAATTTCCCTGAAGAAGCAGAGAAGCCGATCGTCTCCAAGGTACGTTCGCGCGACAGGGCGATGTATTTGGCATTGACATCAGAGAGTGGAGACAAGCTAAAGCTCAATGAGATGGCCAACCGCATTGAAGATGATCTGTTGGGATCAGGGGAAATCTCCCAGGTAGCTTTAGAAGGGCTACCCTCAAACCGGATGGAACTTGCAGTCACCATTGATGAAACCCAGCTTCGCCGTTACAATTTAAGTTTCACCGAGATCCAGCAAGCCATAAAAGCGAACAACCTGGATATACACGGCGGCGCCATTCGCAACCCGCGCGAGAAGATTAACATAGTCAGCCGTCAGCGTTCTGTTTATCCCGATGATATTGAAAAAATCGTGGTGAAAAGCAATGCCGAAGGAAAATTGGTAAGAGTCGGCGATGTGGCCAGTGTTCAAAGGCAATATGAAGAAGACCCCGAAGAGAGCTTTATAGATGGAAACCCCAGTGTTATCATCAACATCACAAAACTTGAGACAGAAGACCTGGAAAAAATTTCAGAATTTGTCAATCAGTATGTCCGGGAATTCAATAAAGAGCAGGAAGATTTCCGGATACGGGTTATGGAAGACTACACAGAAAACATCGATTCCCAGCTTTCGATATTCATAAATAACGGGTTAATGGGAATTGTGCTGGTAATTATTCTGTTAACGCTCCTGCTGAATTTCAGGCTTTCCTTGTGGGTGGCCTGGGGCATTCCTGCATCCTTCCTCGGAATGTTTATTGTAGGCTCACTTTATGGAATTACGATAGACAGAATTTCACTGGTAGGCATGATCCTGATAGTCGGTATTCTGGTAGATGACGGCATTGTGATCGGGGAAAATATCTTCACGCACTTTACCAAAGGCAAATCACCCCGTCTGGCAGCCATTGACGGAACCCAGGAGGTGCTGCCTGCTATTTTTATTTCCATCCTGACCACTATAATTGCTTTTCTTCCTTTGTTTTTTATCGAGGGATTTTTAGAAATGCTATATGCTATGGGCTTTGTAGCCATTGTCTGCCTGATATTTTCCCTTATTGAAGGCATATTTGTCCTGCCTGCCCATGTTGGAAATCCGAAGGTTCTGAAAAAAACCAGCAAGGCAAATAAGATGAGCCGCCTCTCCAACCGGCTGGTTTATTTGTTAAGAGATCAGTTGTACATGCCTGCTTTGAGAGGTATATTGAAAGCCAAAGGGCTTGTTTTAATTGTTGTCACCGGTTTGATGATCATCACCGGTGGACTGATTATCGGCGGGCACATTCCGTTTACTTTCTTCCCGCCAAGGCCGATGGAAATGTTCAATATTGACCTGGCGCTGAAACCCGGTACGAACAAAGAACTCACCAAAGAAAAATTGTTGTGGGTTGAGGAAAAACTCTATGAAGTCAACCGGCAACTGATGGAAAAGCATGAGCGGGAAAAGCCCTTTGTAAAAACCACCCAGATCAATTTGGGCAATGCTTTTAATAACGTAGAAACCGGGACCCATGCAGGTGTCCTGCGGGTTTTCTTAAACTCTACGGAGGGATCAAACGTTACGGATAAATCCATCCAAAACGCGCTGAATAAAAAGATCGGACAAATACCCGAAGCCTACAAGTTTGCAATGGGCACCTCCAGTGGTCGTTCCCAACGCTTTGGGGCTCCCGTATCCATAGGGCTGCTGGGGTATGATCTCAATACACTGGAGAAAGCCAAAAGAGAACTGCGAGAAGGTCTTTCCGGGATGGATGCCCTTTATAATGTAACGGATAACAGTCAGTTGGGAAGCCAGGAGGTCAGGATCGGCTTAAAGCCGAAAGCCCATACCCTGGGTTTGACGCAGGCTTCATTAATGCGCCAGGTCAGAGATGCCTATTACGGGGCTTTGGCGCAACGAATACAGGACGGTAAAGATGAAATTTGGTTTTATGTCAGGTATCCGGAAAAAAACAGGGAAACCATCGGCCAGATGGAAGATATGCTGGTACATACCCCGAAAGGGAACTATCCCCTTTCTACCGTGGCGGATTTGTCCATGGGCAGGTCCCTCAGTAAGATCAACGGATACAACGGAAGGCGGGTAATCCGTGTGGATGCTTACATGAAAGACGAGCGGGCCTCGGTGACACCCATAATCAACGAGGTGGAGAATAACATACTGCCCGGTATTATGGATAAATATCCCGGCATTACCTACACCCACATGGGACAAAAAAAAGATACCCAGGAGCAGATACAAAGTATGGTGAAATATTTTGGGGTGGCCTTGCTCATTATTGCATTGATTGTGATCATCTACTTTAGATCCTTCCGCCAGGGCATGATGATCTTATTGTCCATTCCGCTTGGTGTTCTGGGAGCCATCTGGGGGCATTCCATCCATAATGAACCCCTTTGCATGTTTAGCATATGGGGAATGGTGGCGCTTACCGGGGTTATTATCAACGATTCAGTAATTTTTGTTTCGAGATACAACCAATTATTGGTGCAGGGATACAAGGTATTCGAGTCAGCTATGGAAGCTGCCAGATCAAGATTTCGTCCCATTTTTCTGACGACACTAACCACTACTGCCGGACTGATGCCGCTGATTCTTGAAAGCAGCCCGGAGGCCCGTTTTCTTAGTCCAATGGCTATCTCTGTGGCCTACGGCATCCTGTTTGGCGGCTTTTTCATCCTGCTTACTTTACCGATTCAAATATTGGTTTCGAATCAATTGCTGGTGACAACCAAAAGATTATTCGGAAAAAAGGATATCACGCCGGAGTCTGTGGAAGTCGCTGTGATCAATCATCAAATTGATCAGCAGGTGGAGGAAGATATCAGAAAAGAGGAATCGGGCGAATAAATGGAATCGTTCGACAGGATTTACAAGCTGCTGAATGTATTTTATATCTGCATCTTAACCTGGATTATTCATAAACAAACGAAGTGAAGTTTATGAATGCGGGATGGATTGCGGGAAGGATCCAGGTCACCCCGCATTAGAAAAACCGGGTTTTTGCGAAATTTATTGAAGCAAAAAGCCAGGTTTTTCAATAGCGTCAGAATTATTTGTGAATAATTCGGGTTAAAATATAAAGACTGATAATTATGAGAAAACTTTTTATTGCATTGTTCATTGTTGCTACCACAAATATTGCCGCACAGGATAACGAGGCTTTGTCGCTGGAAGATGCGGTAAACACAGCTCTGGAAAACAATTACGGCATTATCATCTCGAGGAAAACCATCGATATATCCGAAATGAATAATACCTGGGGCAATGCCGGGGCGTTGCCGAATATTCAATTTGTCGGTTCCGGGAATGTCTCTGAGAATTTCAGTGAAGATGGTGGTTATACCAGTCAGCAGTTAAACAGCAGTGTGGAATTAAACTGGACCATTTTCCGTGGGTTTAGTGCACGTATTCGAAAAAACCGGCTGGAAGAAATGGAAAACTTATCGGAGGGAAATTTGGCTGTTGTGGTTGAGAATACGATTTACAGCGTTATATTAAGCTATTACAATATTTTGCTTGCCGACCAGCGGGCGGATATTGCGGGAAGCAACATGGAGCTTTCGCGGGATCGCTACCAACGGGCACAGTATAGCAAAGAGATTGGCGCAACGGTTACCTACGACCTGTTGCAGGCTAAAAATGCCTATTTGCGAGATAGTTCCGATTTTCTCTCAGCCCGTTCCTCTTACCGCAATGCCGTTCGCGAACTCAATTATCATATGGCTGAGCCGTTGGACAGGCAATATAACTATGTTTCTGATTTTTCACCGGATACATCGGATTTTCAGTATTCCAACCTGGTTGACCGGATGCTGGAAAATAACAGTACGCTGGAAAATCAGTATATTAACCTGGAACTGGCCCGGCTGGATGTGCAGTCGGCCAAAAGTTCCTATTATCCTACGCTTTCATTGAAGGGGGCTGGTGGTTATGCGGAATCGGAACAGGATTATGGGTCTGACGCTCTGAACCGCCTCGATCAAAGCCGCTCCGGATTGAATGCGTCGGTGGGAATTTCCCTTTCCTATACGCTTTTCGACGGGAATAACCGGAAAAGGGCATTGGAGGCAGCCAGAATTGAGCGGGAAATTTCTCAGGTTGAGACGGAGGAGATGCAACAAGACTTAAAAAATCAGCTTGCCCAAGAGTATGAATTTTACCAGGTGCGTAAGGAACTTCTTCAGGTGGCTGATGAAAACCTGGAAGCCGCGGAGCTTAACCTGGAACTTTCCCGGGAAAAGTTTGAGAACGGTACCATCAATTCGTTTAACTTCCGCGATGTACAGCAGATCTATCTGGATGCTGCCTATAACTATCAACAGGCAATTTTTAATGTTATACAGAGTTACCATACCCTGTTAAGGCTCACCGGTGGTATGATTGAAGAATATGAGGATCAATAAAGGGAGTGGTGATAAAGAATTAATTGTAAATAATACATCATATTTTGTGGATAAAACGGATTTGATTGTACCTTTAATTTCCTCTTATTTTATTTTTCAGCAAGCGATATGTAACCACCCCAGTTATAATATTGGCTACAAAAGCTGCCCAGAATACCCCCTGCAGATTCCAGTAAACTGAAGCCAGCCAGGCTAAAGGAACATAAAGCCCAAACATACGCAACAGGGTTAACCCCATGGAGGGAATAGGTTTATTAATCCCATTAAACATATTGACACCCACAATTAATATGCCCTGGAAGCCATAACTGAAGGAAACAATATATAAATAATCGGCCGTAATCGAAATAACATTGGGATTGTCACTAAAGACTGAAGCAATAGGCTTACCCCAGAATTGGGCTACAATAAACAGAAGCATACCCCAGCCGAGGGCTAACAAAACCCCTGTTTCAAATCCTTTCAGCAAAGGATTCATGGTTAATTGCCCAACTGTTACGATTATTACAATGATAGACAAACCCAACAACAAAGCTTCCGTAGCATAAAGCCTCAGGATGTTTCGGGGCTGCGACACCACAGAACGGGAAATTAAAGAGCTGGTTCCCATACCTACCCCCAGGGCTAAGCTGCCAACTACCATAACTACAGGAAAAGTAAAACCCATTGCAGCCAGTTCGTCTACACCCACTTTGCCAATAAAATAGGTGTCGGCCAGGTTAAACATCACCATACCCAGCATACCAAAAATCATAGGCCACGTGAGCTTCAATAAAAGTGGCGCAATTGAGCCATGTGTAAGATCCCTTTGTTGTTTAGGCCTCATTTTCTCCTCCTTCATCATCTAAATATTGAACTGAATTTGTAATCATCCGGTTCAAAAGATTAAAAGCTTGCTCTTTTTCCTGTTCGTCAAAACCTCGAATTAAGATATCGGTCCATCCTTTGAATATCCTTTGAAATTCCGGCAGAAGACTTTTCGTTTTCTCTGATGCATGAAGGAAAGAGGATCGCTTGTCCCTGCTGACTTGTGTTCGATATATAAACTTATTTTTTAAATAGGAGACTATATATCGACAGTTCAAAACAGAAAGATTGCTGACGTCAAGTACAATTGGACGAAAAATATAAGTATATTTGCATATACTTAATAAATTTTATAATTTTGCGTTATAATAACATAAACCCAATTAATTCATTAGGAACTTGTAAAAGAAGGGTTCTAATGAATATAATTGGGGAATCCCGATTTAGAAGATCAACTTTTTGGGTGACTGATAAGGAGCACTAAAGGTATTATATTCTTTATCGCAATGCATCAGAAATATTCTAATAAATTGTTTAGTATAAATATTTGTCACATTAAATAAGGAGGTAAATTATGTGTTGTCATTCCAATCATCCCAAACAAGGCGCTCAATGCGGTCATGGTGCTGGCATGCCGGGTCATCATCCTATGTTCTGGAGCAGAAAAAAGCGAAGGGAAATGCTGGAGCATTACCGTAAATGTCTCCAGGAACAACTGGAGGATGTGGAAGAAGCCATCCGTGAGATGGATGAGGAGAAATAAGATTATAAGGCCCCTGAAGTTATATAAGGGGCCTTTTCTTAAGTAAACTACTGGATAAAATGAAAACAATAATTTATAAAACAAAACATTATGAAAACATTCGATTTACGATCCATGTCAGCCTATCCCTATGAGCAAAGGGATAAGAACGTGTTGTACCAGGCAGAGGCGTTTAAAACCAGGATCATAGAACTGAAGGAAGGAGAAAAACTGCCGCCCGATGAGCCTTGTGAGATGGAAACCTATGTCATCTTTTACATCGTTTCGGGGCGGGTCCGTTTAAACATCGATAATGAATACACCGAAGCAGACAAGGACCAGTGCGTCATTTCAGAACCGGCTCTTTATCAGATGGAAGCTTTAGAGCCTACTAAAATACTGGGTGTTCAGATTCAAAAAGCGGACAAATGACCATCCTTTTTGTCATAACAGGTATATTGCTGCTGGTCTCCTTCATAGCCAGCAAAAAGAAAACCCTGGATGGGTTGAAAAAGGGAGCCATGCAATTTCTTAAGCTCCTTCCTACCTTGCTCACTGTCATCATCCTGGTAAGCGTAGCCCTATTTTTCATTCCCGAAAAGGTATTGCTTACCTATTTTGGTGATCAGGCCGGTATGTTGGGATACCTTTCGGCGGCGATCGTTGGCAGTGTGTCCCTGATACCCGGCTTTATCTCCTTTCCGCTTGCCGGAATGCTGCATGAAAGCGGAGTAAGCTACGGTGTGATTGCCCTGTTCATCACTACACTGAAAATGGTGGGCGTGATGACCATCCCCGTGGAGGCCAAATATTTCGGAATGAAAGTCACCCTGATAAGAAACGGGTTAAGCTTTTTGGGAGCCATTGTTATCGGTGTCATCATGGCCATCATTTTTGCTTTAACATAAAAAAAACAGGAGTGAGTCCCATAAAGCCCTTATTTACAAATTGCAGCCAAAATACAAAGAATAGAACACGGATTAAATTGGAACGCGGATCCGTCATGAGCCGGACACAGTGACACGGATTATACGGATAACCGCGGATAAAAAAACTTTAAATTAACAGTAGCACCAATAGGTTAACTATTCTAAAAGATATTCTAATGAAATTCAACAAGTTAGAAATAAAAACACAGCTTCAGAAATACAGGTTCGACCTTCCGGTAATTCTCCTGTTCGGGTTTTTTATCGGCATCTCCTACCTGGTTGATTTTTCCACCGGAGAGCAACTGTTTGAAACCACCT
>JAGXLC010000119.1 GCA_018334875.1 Bacteroidales bacterium
ATCCAGCTCGAAAAATCCGGCAACCAGTTTATCATGGGTGCTGCAACAGACGGAAATCCCATGGAATATTCGGATACACTGAATCTGGATTTGGGTGGAAAGCTTTATACTGGCCTTTTCATGTGCTCCCATTCCCAGGGTGTGCTGGAAGAAGCCGTTTACAGCAACGTAAGAATTACGGTTCCGGAACCTGAAAATTTTACTTCTTATGAGGACGAAGATGGGGGAAGCCGCATGGAAATCCTCGAGGTACAGGAGAAGCACCGCAAGGTTATTTACACTTCAAAAAAAGCTTTTGAAGCCCCTAACTGGGACCCAAACACCAACACCTTAATCTATAACAGCGGGGGACACCTTTATGAACTGCCTGTAGAAGGAGGTCAGCCAGAACTTATTGACACGGACTTTGCCACCTCACTCAACAACGATCACGGCCTCTCTCCCGATGGACAGGAAATTGCCATCAGTCACCACTATGAAGACGAAAAACAATCAGGCTCAAGAATCTATATTGTTCCCCGGAAAGGAGGTACTCCCAGACCGGTTACGGATAAAGTCCCCTCCTACTGGCATGGATGGTCACCCGACGGAAAATTCCATGTGTATGTAGGTCAGCGTAAAGGCGAATACAACATTTATAAAATAAAAACCAGCGGTGGCAGGGAAAAACAACTCACCGACCACAAAATGCTGGATGACGGTCCCGAGTATTCACCCGACGGAAAATATATCTACTTTAGCTCAGCCCGCACAGGTACCATGCAGATATGGCGCATGCGTCCCGACGGCTCCGATAAACAACAGATCACCTTTGACCGTTACAACGACTGGTTTCCCCATCCTTCACCGGACGGGAAATGGCTCATCTTTGTTTCCTATCTTCCAAGGATTGATGCCCAGGACCATCCGCCTTACAAACGGGTAATGCTAAGGTTGCTTCCTACCAACGCAGCCGGTGAAAGCCCCGAAGTGGTCAGTTATCTTTACGGAGGACAGGGTACCATCAACGTGCCTTCCTGGGCACCCGATAGCCGCCACGTGTCATTTGTCAGCTATTCTTTCCCAGGTGATGACTATTTTGATTAAACTTAAACTGTATTGAATTGTTATATCTATTCGGAGAAGGAGAAATTGAATGGATGTATCAATAAGATTGAGTTAAGCTGAAAAATTTCTTCGATATTTAATTTAACCACCAAAAAACTCTCAGATATTTCTTATTTAGCGGAGGACTCAGAGGTAGGATTTGTAGTGGTTTATACAACAGATCAATTGGATATGCAAAAGCCGGAAAAAACAATATATAAAGACCACTCGGATGAATTCATTCGTAAACTTAAAGAGGGAGAACAAAAATCTCAGTTCAAACTTTATAAAGAATACTATCATCCCATGTACAATAAAAGCCTGAGTATCACTCTCGATGAAAGTGAAGCGGAAAATGTGCTGAATCAGGCCTTCTTCAACGCCTTCGATCAAATTCATCATTTCAATGAAGGAGATAGTTTCGGCAGTTGGCTGGAAAATATTGTGGTGGAAACATCCATGGATGAAAAGAAAAAGAAATCGGAAACCCCAGACAAAAAAGGAATACCACCACCAATTCAGGAAAACTCAGATAAGAAAAAGAAATAAAAAATCAGACAGGGCCAATTTCCCCGATCTTCTCTACTACTTATAACCGGAAAGATACCATTCGTTTATCAAATGGAATAACCCATATACCAAAAAGAAACCAATCGATTTTCATTTATCAAAAAAATTGCCTACCTTGTTTTTCTAAATATTTACGCAACTTTATCAGATGCTATGAAAAATTCAATCCTTCTGGTTCTAATGATATTTGCCCAGACAGGTCTTTCGCAGCCAGAGCTGACTGACTCTTCAGGGCTTACAAGCTTCATGGACGGAATGATACAAGCCCACCTCGACAGCCGCAACATTGCCGGCGCCACTGTTGCGGTGGTTCAGGACACCAATGTCATTTTCTCCAAAGGCTATGGATATGCAGATATTGACCGCGACAGAAAAGTAGATCCCGACCGAACCCTTTTCCGAATCGGTTCCATATCCAAGCTATTCGTGTGGACTGCCATCATGCAACTCTACGAGCAAGGTAAGGTGGAACTGGATGTAGATGTCAACCAGTATCTTGACGAGATCCAGGTACCCGACACCTACACGGAACCTGTCACCCTAAAGGCCCTTATGACCCATACGGCGGGGTTCGAAGATTATATCCTGGGACTATTTGCCAGGGATACCGGTGCACTGCGCCCGCTGGATGAAATCCTGCAACAACAAATGCCGGCACGGGTAAGACCACCGGGAAGGTTTGCTAGCTACTCCAATCATGGAACGGGCATTGCAGCCTGTGTTGTCGAAGCAGTTTCCGGCCAGTCATGGAACGACTATGTGGAGGAGCACATCCTGAACACGCTGAACATGAACCACACCACCTTCCGGCAACCGGTACCGCCAAGCTTGCCGGGCAGCCTCTCAAAAGGCTACAAATTTAGGAATGGCGAGCTACAGCAACAGTATTTCGAATACATTCCCCTGGCGCCGGTTGGTGCCGCATCATCTACAGCCACCGATATGGCGAAATTTATGATCACCCATCTACAAAAAGGAAGTTTCAGGAACAACACCATACTCGACTCATCGGTTGCAAAAATGATGCAAAGCCCTGCTTTCCGACCTGCAGACAATATAAACTCCATGGCCTACGGATTCATGGAACTGAGTCAGAACAAGACCCCCATCATAGGGCACGGAGGCGATACCTTCTGGTTCCATTCATTGATGATACTTCTGCCCCGGAAAAATGCAGGCCTGTTTATTTCCTTCAACAGCGAGAACGGGAATCACGTAAAAAACCTGGTGCTGGAGGAATTTATGGACCATTTCTTCCCGGAAAAGCTCGGTGGAACGGATTTCTACATGCCTCCCGAAGAGCTGAGCAGGTTTGAAGGTGAATACCGGTCGCTGAGACATCCCCATGAACGGTTCACCAAAATCGCGGCGGTGATGAACCCCGTTTACATTAAGACCACAACCGAGGGTATGCTGAAAGTCACTGGCCGGGACGTTACCCATTACATCCCCATCGGCAAGCTGACCTTCCGGGCCGAAAACAGTTCCGAAAAACTTGCCTTTAAGCAGGACCGGCAGGGCAAAATCACCCATATGCTGCGTGGGCAGGCGCCTTATGTGGCTTTTGAAAAGGTCCGCTTTATAAACAACCATCAATTCCACCTCACCCTGTTCTACTTCTCTGTTCTTATGTTTTTGATCACTTTCCTGCATTGGCCCGTGGCATACCTTATACGAAAAGAATACAACGAGAGAAAAGTAAAACATCTGCCTTTACATGCTAAATGCTTCGGATGGATGGCTGCATTTTTCTTCCTTATGTTTTTCTTTGGCGCTACCACCCTGATGTTTAACTCAAACGAAATCGCATTCGGCCTAGATACGGAGATCAAATACCTCTTCACCCTTTCGGTGACCGGAACCATCATCACCCCGATCGTGCTTTTTATAACCGGGCGGTTGCTCTGGCTAAATAAGCACGCCCTTCTTGGTAATATCCATTACGTGCTGTTGTGTCTGGCTTTACTGATTACCAACTGGCAGTTGTATCACTGGAATATGCTGGGGTATCAGTTCTAAATAGAGTCTCGTCTATAATATCCGCTGGCTGCGTTACGCTCGTTTTTCATGCCAGTCAATTACATCTTGTAGAGACGCACGGCCGTGCGTCTCTACATTTGGCATTCAAAACTCGCAAGCCTTGCCAGCGAACATTCTAGACGAGACTCTTTCAAATCTCTTTGACTTTATGGACAAACACTATATAGGCTTCACTATTAAACTTATCTAACTCCACAACCAAGGGCTAAACGTTCATTCCGGCTGACCCCGCCGTTTGCGGGGGAGAGCCGGAATCTATACTTTATCTCTGGCAATTGTAAAACATATTGCTTTCAAATTTCCTCTCAATTTTGAGGTTAATTGGATTTCAGAACATATATTCAAAGCTCTGTCAGGATTCCTGATCTTCGCTATCGCTTCGTCAGGAATGAGAAGCCTCTTATTGTCTTAATCATAGTTTCATTCCGATCGAAACTTTATAAAAGAAAGCCGCCAGTCCCTGATTTAAGCGGGGAATCTACACCATTAATATATAACCCTTCTGGCCAGCCTATATTCAAAATTTATTAGAACATTATTTTCAATTCCTACCGCTTCAGCTCATAGGCCATCACCCGGTTGTCATTAAATGTTGGCACATACAGCATATTCGTTTCCGGGATGAAATCAATGTCGGCGGCATTGATGTTGTCATCCGTGGTATCCAGGATCAGTATCTTCTCCTGCTCGGGATGCAGCAAATGAACATGCCCGGCCCAGTCGGATTTGATATAGTAGCCGTCGCCGACTTCTTCAAGCCCGTCGATGCCCCCGGTATTGGAGATGAACTCATCCAGCTCCGCAGTTTCATAGTCAGCCCTTAGGACGGCGCCGTTGATACCGATCAGCAGGTGATCCTGTTTTGCAAACAGGCCGTTGGGACTATCGAGTTTGTTGGATTCCAGCCAAACCTCTACCGATCCATTCTTTAAGCGATAAATCTTGTTTCCGCGCATGTCCGAAGCAAATACCGCCCCGGCTTCATTGACGTCAATATCATTGCCAAACTGGGCCCCTTCCATGGGATACCGGTTGGCAGTTTCTCCTCCGGCAATGTCAATCTCTACAATCTCATCGATGTTGGTCACGTACAGCTTGCCTTCATATATACCCATGCCTTTCGGTGCATCCAGACCGCTGACCCATTTCAGATCAAGAACCTCCCCGTCGGGAGAAACCCTGGAAATAAATCCGCGTCCATCTTTCTCATTGGAGTTGCCCTGAATGTTGGCAACATAAAGTACATCATTTTCTGCATCATATTTCACCGATTCGGGAATTCTCATCACCGTGTCGGTACTCCATTTTTTTACCAGTTCAGGCTTTGCAGCCTCGCCGGTTTTCTCTTCCGATTCACCGGTTTTCTGTTGATTACATCCCATCAAACCGGCAAAAAGAATTACAACAAATAGTGTGGCTTTTAATGTGTTCATAATATTAGAATTTTTGGTTTTCACAATTTAATAAAATCTGAATAAGATATCAATATAAAAGAATCAACAAAGCCTCATAATAAATATACCCAACAATTACCCTGTTATGGAACATGAATCCCGCACATGATACCAAAGCGGCACATATTTTGTTCAAAACCGGATAAAAAATTTAATTTAACACCAAAACACGATCATCATGAAAACATCAAGCGTCAGACCTTTCGGATTGGTTTTTCTTTTTATGACGGTAGTTTTTTTATCCGGCTGTTCCATTGAAGCCGACAATGTCCTGACCGATGCGGATAAATTAAAAAAGGAACTGGAAGAAATCATTGAGAAAAAAGACATCAGCAAGGCTTCGGTTTACCTGCTCAGAACTAAAGCAGGTGATGCAGCTCCATATTCTTTCGCTCGTCTTTATTTATAAAGATTGCTGGCCTGAATAATTCCGGTTGGCACTGAATGAAAAATCTTATTGTATTTAGTTCGAAATTTCCATATAACTTTTTAACTGTATCCGACCATGATTAGAAGCTATTTTCGTATCGCCCTCCGGAACATTGTCCGATACCGAACCTTTTCGTTTTTGAATATCCTGGGGCTGACCATCGGGATCATCAGCTTCATGACCATTCTCCTGTTCATCCAGCATGAACTAAGTTACAACAGGCACATTAACGACGTGGAGAACAAATACCGGGTTGTGGAGATCCAAACCGAACCAGGTGTAGGTGAACAACACGTAGCTGTAACGATGGGCCCGCTAGCACCCAATCTTGTCAGCGAATATCCCGAAGTGGTTAATGCCTTAAGAATCTACAGGGGATACGGTCTGAACGTGAAATATAACGATCAAACCTTTATTGAAAATCATTTTGCCTTTGCAGATTCATCGGTTTTCGATATGATGGATGTAAAGCTGATCATGGGTGATGAAAATACAGTCTTCCAAGATCTCAACTCAATCATCCTCTCCAGAACGGTTGCAAAGAAATATTTTGGCAATGCATCCAAGGCAATGGATAAGATGCTCACCATCATGAGTGAATCTTTTATCGTCAGGGGGATAATGGAGGATTATCCGGAAACCAGCACGGTTTATTTCAATGCGTTGCTGCCTTTTAAAATCTTGGAAAACCGGTTTGACTGGGTGGAAAGCTGGGGCAGCAATTCACTGGACACTTATGTGCAGCTTGCACCGGGAACGAAAGAAACCGCCTTTGAATCCAAACTGCCCGGTTTCATCAAAAAATACCTCAGCAAGAACTGGGAACATGGACTGGAGATGTATCTTCAGCCCATGGAGGAGATCCATCTGAAGTCAGGCCATATCAAGTTTCAGATATACAACCACCATCAGGGGGATATCAACCAGCTTCACATCTTCTCAGTCATCGCTCTCCTGATTTTGATCGTAGCCTGCATCAACTATATCAACCTGGCCACATCGATGGCCCTGAAACGTACAAGGGAAGTAGGGGTCAGAAAAGTACTGGGAGCCAACCGAAAAAAGCTCATAATGCAATTCCTTGGTGAATCCTATATACTGTCTATTTTATCAGCCATTCTGGCCATATTTGGTCTCTCGTTGTTACTCCCTGTCATCAGTAAGATACTGGGGATCCCCCTTGTCATGGATATGGGTAATCCCCTATTTACAGGTGGATTGATCGCCACCATTGCAGTAGTAGGATTACTATCAGGCCTTTATCCTGCCCTTTACATTTCAGGATTCGAACCTACGGTAATATTTACGGGACTTCGCAGTTCAAGAGATAAAAGCAGTTCCGGGTACATGAGAAAAATATTGGTAGTAGCCCAGTTCAGTGTTTCAGTGGTCATTATTATATCCACGCTTGTAGCCATGCACCAGGTAAGGTTCTTCCAAACCACTGACAAAGGTTACAACGATGAAGCCGTGTATGCCATTCCGCTGCATTTTGATGATGATGTGCTGGAAGATCATATTCAACTACTAAAAAACGAATTGAAAGGCCAGCCGGGTATACGATCCGTGTCCGCCTCATCGCGCTATAACGGAGTTTCAGGAACCCAGTCAAAGATGACTGTAGCCGATACTTCTGAACAGCAACTCATGTCACGCTTTGGTTTTGTGGACGAAAACTATTTTCCCCAGATGGAAATACCCATCTTACAAGGCAGAAATTTCAGCTCCACCCATTCGGGAGACCGGAGTGAAGCCGTCATTCTCAATGAAATTGCCATGAAAAAGCTGGGATGGGACAACCCCAACGGCAAATATTTCATCCATCCCGGAAATGATTCATTAAAAGTGAAAGTTATCGGAGTGATCAGGGATTACAACTATTATTCCCTCAGGACCCCCATCGAACCTGCAGCCTATTTCTTCTTTCCGGGGCGCTTCCGCTATATTATGGCAAAGCTGGAGACTACTGATCTTCAAGGTTCTGTTGGCCAGATAAAACAGAAGTGGAACGAACTATTCTCCGGTGTGCCTTTCGAAGGATTCTTTGTGGATGAGCGTTACAGGCTAACCTATGCCGATGAAATCAATACTATGAAAATCTTTGGCATTTTTGCGGTGCTCTGTATCTTCATTAGCTGCCTGGGCCTGTTTGGCCTTATCTCTTTTGTGGTGCTCCATAAATACAAAGAGATCGCCATCCGGAAAGTGTTTGGCTCCAACGTAACACGCATTGTCAGGGTCATCAGCCGTGAATTTCTGATCCTGATCCTTATCTCCAGCATTATTGGGATACCCGTAGCCTATTTTTACATGGATCAGTGGCTGAACAATTTTGCCTATAAGATATCCCTGAGCTGGTACTATTTTGCAGCGGGGATCGCCGTAGCCCTCGCGATTGCATTTCTGACCATGGTTTATAAGATCATTACCGCGGCCAACGCCAATCCGGCAGAAAGTTTAAGATATGAATAGGCATCAAAAGGAATTCATACTGGATATCTGCAAATTCCTTTCTCCTTCTCAAAAATTTTCGTTTTATTTGATTTTGGAATACACTTTTGTACAATCAAATAATTAACCCGGTTTAAAAGGTTTTTTGCCACCAACCCCGCCTGCTTCGGGGCAGGAGCACTAAAACACTAAATTTCACCAAAAATATAATACTGTATTCTTCTTTTTTGTGGTTTTTGGAGTTTTGGAGTTTTAGTGGCAATTTATTCTTTTTACTCTTTTTGATAATGAACTCAATAAAACAAAAACAGCCTATGAAGAAAACAATGATGGGAACCATTGCCGCACTCCTTCTTTTTTGGGCGGGGGCAGGCATTGCCCAAACCCTTGAATCGCCAAACGGAAAGATCAAAGTGAACTTTGCCCTTAAGGACATCGCCGGAAAAAAGGACTGCCCCGTTTATAACCTTTCATACAGCGGAAAGCAGCTACTCAGCGAATCAATGCTTGGATTCACCTTGGATAAAGGAAATACATTGAATAGCCACTTCCAAGTGCTGTCCACCGAAAAGAAAAGCCATGACAACACCTGGAAGCCAGTCCATGGTGAAAGCTCCACCATCCGAGACCATTACAACCAGATGACGGTTCAGTTGTCTCATCAAAGCGAACCTTCATGCATCATGGAACTGGTATTTCGCTGCTATGATTCGGGCATGGCGCTCCGATACAAAATACCAAAAGGGGATTTCCCTGAAAACATAGCTATAAAAAGTGAAAATACCGAATTCCGTTTCCTGGACGACCATACCACCTGGAGCACACAAAGCGCCCAGGGAGAATATGAAGAAAAAAAGCTAAGTGAGCTGGGCTCAGGGGTGTGCCGCCCTCTGACAGTAAAAGTGGATGACAACACTTATGCCGCGGTGGCAGAAGCCGCGCTGGTCAATTATGCCCGAACTCAACTGGCCGGGCTGGAAGACAGCCCTCATGGCCTTGTCGCCGATCTGAGCAGCGGAGTGGAATCTCCTCTCCCCTTTTCCACTCCCTGGCGTGTGGTGATGGTGGGCTCCGGTCCGGGTAAATTGCTGGAAAATAACGACCTTATCCTGAACCTGAACGAACCCTGCCAGATTGAAAACACCTCCTGGATCCGGCCGGGTAAAGCCATCCGGGTGATCAGCCTGAATACCGAAGCAGCCATGGCATATATAGATTTTGCCGATAAGCATAACCTGCAGTTTATCGAGTTCGACACCGGCTGGTACGGGCCGGAATTCGACACGGCCGCCAACCCGATGACGGTTGCTTCAGGCCGGATCCGGAAATATCCCAACAGCGATACCTACCTGAACGTCGACCTGGATCTCCCCAAAATCATCCGGGAAGCCAGGAACAGGGATATTGGCGTTATACTTTATGTGAATCATGTAGCCCTGGAAAATTATCCGCTGGATGAGCTGTTCGCCACCTATAATAAATGGGGCGTGGCGGGTGTCAAATTCGGCTTTGTGAATGTCGGTTCCCAACGCTGGACCAAATGGCTGCACAAAGCCATAAGAATAGCAGCAGAGAATCAGATTATGGTGGACATCCATGATGAATACCGGCCTACCGGCTACAGCCGCACCTACCCCAACCTCATGACCATGGAAGGAATCAGGGGCGACGAGGCCACCCCATCCACACAACAGACCCTAACCACGCTCTTCACCCGCATGCTCGCTGGTGCCGGCGACAATACCGTCTGTTATTACTCCAGGCGTGTGGATGAACACTGGTCGCATGCTTACCAGCTTGCCAAAACCGTGTGCATGTACAGCCCCTGGCAGTTTTTATTCTGGTACGACAGGCCCCTTGAAGCCATCGGAGAAGAGGAAAAAGCACCTGAGGAAAGTGTCATCCGAAACGAACCCGAACTGGAGTTCTTCAAAGCGGTACCCACGGTTTGGGATGAAACCAGGATACTTCAGGGAAGCATCGGGGAATATGCCATCATCGCCCGGCGATCCGGCAAGGAATGGTACATCGGGGGCATGAACAGCGACAAAGCAAGATCATTCGAAATACCCTTTGATTTTCTGGATAAGGATCAAGACTATGTGGCGCACATCTATTTTGACGATCCAACGGTCAATACCAGAACAAAGGTGGGGATCCGAAGATCCACAGTGGATGCAGAAACAGTGCTCGATTTCAAGATGAAGGCAAACGGAGGCCAGGCGGTCCGGGTTGTTCCACGGGTAAAGGCTGGCAGAAAAATACAATAGTCATTGATTGTCATTGGTTGTCATTAAATGGTCATTAAGTGGTCATTGATAGAGATTGAAAGTTTGATTGGATGATTGGATGATTGTTACATGGGCAAAAGCTGGCAGAAAAATACAATAGTCATTAAGTGGTCATTTGTTGTCATTGGTGGTCATTGGTTCTCATTAAGTGGTCATTGATAGAGATTGAAAGTTTGATTGGATGATTGGATGATTGGATGATTGTTACATGGGCAAAAGCTGGCAGAAAAATACAATAGTCATTAAATGGTCATTGATGGTCATTTGTTGTATTCACAGAAAATTCCAGGCCTCCGTTTCATTCCGGCCCGAGTGGTACCGGAGAGTCGTTGCCCCACTGGCTAAAGCGGGGAAACATACCATTTTGATTGAACCGGCTTTATATAATGTTGTTAAAAAATAAACAATACCCCTTCTGTAAATGTTTTAGATATTTTAATACCAAACAGGAACCAATAACTTATGGCACAACAAATAAAAGAACTCACGACCAAAGAACTGGCTGACTGGATTCAGCAGCCCGAAGGCATCCTTCTGGATATCCGGCCGCTGGCCGCTTATAACGGGTGGCCGTTACAAGACGAACCCCGCGGAGGCCACATCAAAGGTGCAACCGCAATACCCTTCAAATGGGCCCAATACATCGATTTTAAGGACATCATGGACAACAAGGGCATTACCCCGGAAAAGACGCTGGTCATTTACGACTATGAACGGGAAAACGCCGAATGGCTGGCCAAAAAATTAAAAGGAAGCGGGTTCGAAAACGTATCGGTGTACCACAAATTCCTTGAAGAATGGTCACCCGGACAAAACCTTCCTTC
>JAGXLC010000120.1 GCA_018334875.1 Bacteroidales bacterium
AGCAACCGTTCATTTTGCTTTAATAGCTCATCATAAGTGGGCTTGTCCTTCATCAGATCAATTGTTGGATGCTTTATTCATACAAGATACAAATTTTTGCCGGACCGTTAGCTTTTTCCAGAGCAAAGTTCTTGGCCGATAAGGCCTTAGGGAATCCAGGGGCGGTCTACAGGGAGATTTGTAACGGGAAAAAGACCCCGCCGGAATCACCGACCGCGACCTGCTCATTTTCCATATTGGCACGGAAGAAGTAAGGCTGATGAATCAAACATCCAACCGTTCCCTATCTGCCGATCGTTTAAGAAGCCGATATAAGATCAACAAAGATGAATTCCGGTATGTGCTCATCGGCAAGGATGGGAGCGTCAAACTCAACAAAAAAGAATTTGTAGCAAAGACCCGGCTTTTTTCTATCATCGATGCCATGCCGATGCGACAAAGAGAAATGCGGGAACAGAAATGATGGCTTTTCTAAGTCCCTTCATCAAATAGCCCCCATCCTTCTGCCACATTTCATGCATTTTGGTTGCATGTTCTGCGGGAGTGACCTTGATGTATTTCAGGAAAGAGGATTCAGTAAGGTGTCCGGTAATCTTCATTAAAGTTATGGATGGAATTCCACTTTTGTACATGTTTGTTGCGAATGAACGCCGGGCAGTATGCACCCTCACAAATCTCCTGCAAATATTCATTCATCTTCGGGTTGGAAAGGGCCCAATTCAATTATAAGTATTTAAAATACAACTTTGATTTTAAGTATTGGAATATCTTATGATACTCCATGAAAAGTTCTTCCAAAATATACTGACTCAGACTTATTAGTTCTAGTTCCAGCATTTGTTTCGCTTTTATCCAAAACATAAAGACTGGGTTTTGTCCACTTTAGTCTGTTTTCTTGTATATGTTTTTCCTGTACTTTCATAAAAATTCCAATCTTAATTATAGCAACGCAAATATAGATAGAGTGTTTCAAAATTAATTATACAATTTAATAAATAAAAAGTTATGATAAATAAATGAACAGCAATTGATGCTAAATTTATTCAGGAAAAACCAGTAGATTTCAACATCCGATTGGATATTTTTATAACAAAAGCCTTATTTTCGAATAGGATCTTCAGTCAGTTGGGTTGTTTGTCAATTGATTTTTGCTCCAGCCAACGGATGTATTAAATAATCATGAGCACCATTGCAGGTATATTCAAAAAAAGCGGGGAATCTGTTCAAGAAAAGGAAATTGATTCCATGCTGGATGCATTGCATCATTGGGATGCCGATAGTAGGGATCTGCTTGTGGAGGGCTCAGTTGGTTTAGGCCATTTGTTGCTTTACAATACGCCGGAATCCCGATACGAACAGCTTCCTTACCGTGATCCTGAGTCCGGTCTGATCATTACTGCCGATGCCCGTATTGACAACAGGGAAGAACTCTCCGGGTATCTAGGTATGAATCTGAATTCTGAAAAGACTGTTCCGGACAGCCTTCTCATTCTTGAGTCTTATAAACAATTCGGCACACAATGTACAGATCTCCTGGTGGGTGCTTTTGCCTTTGCTATCTGGAATCCCACTAAAGGCAAGCTTTTTTGTGCTCGCGATCACATGGGTTTCAAACCCTTTTATTACTATTACCACCAGGGCCTCTTTATTTTTGCATCAGAGATAAAAGGCATTAAAAGCCATAAAGAGGTTGTCACTTCAATGAACGAACAATTTGTGGCTGATGCACTATCTTCATTGAGATCTGAAAAGGATCAGACGTTCTACAATGAAATTTTCCGTCTGCCCCAGGCACACTCGATCTCTATTACGCCAAAAGTTATAGAGACAAAACGGTATTGGGAACTAAATCCCAATTATGAATTGAAGTTATCATCCGAAGAAGAGTATATAGCACTTTTCCGAAAAAAGCTGGAAGAATCGGTGAACTGTCGGTTGCGCTCTGACTGGCCCATAGGAGCAGAGCTTAGTGGAGGTATTGATTCATCTGTAATTGTCAGCCTTACAGCCCGGAAAAAACCTATTAAAACCTTTTCCCACTCTCTTCCCAACTGGGCAAAAGGCAAGCACTTCCCCTACAATGATGAGACACCATACAGCCAAAAGATAATTGATTATTACAGGATCCAGGATCATTTCTTTATCACCGGGGAGAAGGCAGGGATCCTGGAACTACTCAGAAATGGACTTCAACTTCATCAAGGAGTCATGCAGGGAACACTAAGTGCGATTTTTGAGCCGTTATACATGAAAGCTGAAAAAGAAAACTGCCGGACATTACTCTCTGGTTATGGTGGTGATGAAATGGTTAGTTCCCATGGGCCAGGCTATATGTATGATCTGGTTACCAGTTTTCAATTAAGAAAGATCCTGAATGAATTGAAATCCAAAGGAAAAGAAAAAAATTCATTTGAAATTGCCAAACAGTTTATTAAATACTTCTTAGAGATCAATCTCCAGCGGTTCCGTTCTTCATACAGAATCCCCCAATGGGCGCGTGATATATATGATAACCTGACAATAGATCCAGCGTTCATTGAACAGCTGAATCTAAAGGAAAGAATTTACCGTAAATTGAAAATTCCGGCAACCGGTAGTATGCGCCTCCGTCAATATAGAAGTCTCAGCTACGATTACATTTCTACCAGACTGGAATATTGTTCTATAGCGGCTCAGACCCACAAAATCGAATATCGTTACCCTCTTTTGGACAAAAGACTGGTTGAATTTTATCTGAGCCTCCCTTCCTACATGAAATATCACAATGATTATGGACGATATATCCTAAGAAAAGCAACTGAAGGAATACTTCCTCCGGAAATTCAATGGCGTACAGATAAAACCGGTTTCATCGTACCTGGCATCTTTCTTCGTCTTAAACAGGATCAAAAAGCCTTAATAAATCTTATTCTTCAGGCAAAAAACAGTGACATCAAACATTATATTGATTATGACAAAACCTTGGTTATGCTGGAAAAAATTATACAGAAAGACAACGATTCAAAAGGGAAAAATAACCTCCAGGCAATTCTGAACTCTGTGACCTTGCTGATGTATCAACTGGGAGAATGAACAGGTTATTAGACTATCAGACTAATGGAAAGAAATTAAATGTTTCTACTCATGCTCTGCCTGTTTGCCCCCATATATCATTACATTACCCGATCTTATCCAGGCATGAGCCATCAGGCTTAGAAACCAGCCAATGTCGACTATACAATGCTTGGGGCTGAAAGAATTGATTACCTGTATAAACGTAAAACATAATCATTATACTGCTGTTGGTAAAGTGAATTCATCATCACAAAAAATAAAAGGAGATTATTCATGTCACGATCCAGGATTCTCATAACATCATCAACAGGGAATGTAGGTTTGCCGCTGTCAAAAAAGCTGCATCAGGACAATGTTGAATTTACGGCGGCCACCAGAAATGCTGCCAGAGCCCGGGAACTATTCGGTTTCGAGACCGATATGGCTTACCTTGATTTCAGGGATCCGTCAGGATTTGCTGAGGCCCTTGAGGGAAAGGAATGGTTGTTCCTTTGCGGCCCGTCCGCTACTCCTGGTGCAGAAAAACTGCTGGTGCCCTTGCTGGAGGAGGCAGAGAGGACGGGTATCAAGCACATTGTTTTTATCGCCTCTTACCCCGACCTGATGGAGAAAATCGATAAAAGCAGCATGGACTATACCTTCCTGAAAGCAAACTTTTTCATGCAGAATTTTGAGATGTACCAGGTTGAAGACATCAGGGATAAGAACAGGATTTTCATGCCTTCGGGCAACGGCAAGGCCCCCTTTATACATACACGTGATATCGGCGAAGTAGCTGCTGAAGTGCTAAAAGATCCCTCAGATTACAAGGGTCAGACCCTGCACCTTACCGGACCTGAAACAATGGATCATTACAGGGTGGCTGAAATATTCTCAGAGGTGCTGGATAAGAAAATCCGATATGAGGCACCCGATGATGAGACATACAGGAAAGAATTAAAACAGAGCGGGTTTTCGGATGAATACATCCATGCCATGATCGCCGTTTTTGGAAAAATTAAACACAGAAAGATCATGGAGCCCACAGAAACCGTCAGAGAAATACTCGGCAGAGAACCCATCACACTGCCGGAATATGTCGATCAAAACAAGCATAAATTTTCCTGAATGCAGCTTTCACCCGATCCAATCATAGCTGCCAGATGACGCCTGCATTGGCGAAATTGATCAGGGTGAAGTTATAGACCTCCTCCACATCCGCCCCGCCTTCCAGGATCCGGTAACCGGCCTTGAGGGAAAGATGATCGGTAACGGGAATATGACCTCCCACAAAAAAGTCAAAGGCCCTGCCCGGACCGCCGGCCAACCCGTCGCCTTCCAGAAACAGTGCCCAACCGCCAAAATCATATGCTGCAAATATGTTGAGCAAGGGAACAAAACCAAGATCATCCTTTTTGGCACTCAAATCATCCGTGCTTAATTTTACCCGGGCATCCCGGATCTTGGCCGTAAAGCCGATGCCCAGCGTCCACCTTTCGGTCATTACCAAATCCCTTCTGTACGTGAGACGGTAGCTGTTAAACTTGTAAAACCCATCAATGTCCTGGCCCCGGGTAAACAATGTCCCCTGAAAACTGATGTCGAAGGGAGCCGCACCCTTATAATCTATGCCCAGGGGAGCATACAAAACAGAAAGATGATTCTTCTCCGCAAAGGTGTATCCCAACCTGAGGCGAAAAGGGATCACCGGACCCTGAAGATCAAAATCCTCATTGAAGTTGAATTGTGTGGCACTGCTTTCATTCGGGATCCTGACATCGTTGTATCCCGGAAAAGCCAGACCGGTTTCAACATCCAGACTTAACTGCGCGTGGGCCTGGGTAAGACAACCCCAAAAAACCAGCAAAAATAGAAGCTTCTTCATGGATTATATATAAAATTTATTCAGGTGACGAGCCGGGGCTGCCGGTCAAGCTTTCTATTCTATCAAGAATTTGTTCTTTTCTCACAGGCTTGGCCAGGTAGTCCCTACAACCCATTTGCTTCACAACATCCTTTTCTTTGTTTTCAAAATAGGCCGACATGGCTATAATGGGCGTGCCAGGCCTGATGCGCTTAATCCTTTTTGTGGCTTCATGACCATCCATTTCGGGCATCTTAATATCCATGAAAATCAAATCAATCTCATTTTCCCGTTTACAAAGATCAACCGCTTCAGATCCATTTTTTGCATGCAGCAGATGCAGCCCCAGGCCTTTCACCACTTCAGCAAAATACAAAAAGTTGACTTCATCGTCTTCTGCGATTAAAACCGTTTTGAGGCCATCTTTCTTCTTCTTGCTTTCCCGATGATCCAATGAATTTTTATCTGCCAGCAGGGGTATATGAAAATAAAAAGTTGACCCTTTATCCAATTCAGATTCCACCCATATGTTGCCACCCAATAAATCCAGGTAGGCTTTTGAAATGGCCAAACCAAGCCCTGAACCCTCATAAAAACTTTCACTATTGGAACCGGACTGACGAAACCTTTCGAATATCTTCTCCTGGTCCTCCTGTTTGATGCCTATACCCGTATCCTTCACATAAAACCTTAGTTTCCCGTCATCCAATGAAACTCCCCACTCCACGTAACCGGCATGGGTGAATTTTATGGCATTGGTTAATAAATTCGACAATACCTGGTGGAGCTTGGTTTCATCGGTGGTAATATATTTGATATCATCTGCTTCAGGCTTGTAATACAAGGCCAAACCCTTATTTCTGGCTCTTACATGGAAATCTGAATGAATTTTCTTCAACAGGTGTTGGATATCCACTGATTCCAAACGTACCTTTTCCTGTCCGCTTTCAATGGTGGCTATGGATACCAGGTCGTTTATGATACCTGAAAGCTGCCATCCGCTCCGGATGATGATATCTATGTATTCCCGGATGGTTTCATGGTCCGGATCCTCTTTTGCTAACAGATCAGCAAAACCAATGATCCCATTCAACGGAGTTCTGATTTCATGGGATATATTATGCAAAAAAGCTGTTTTCAGGTTGTCGCTCTCTTCTGCCCTGAGTTTGGCTTCCCTGAGATGCTCTATGGTATCTTTCAGCTGCAGTTCCATTTTTTTCATATCCGTAATATCCCTCAAATGTTCCACCAGGTAAATAATCTCATGGTTGTCATCGAAAATGGGATAGGCGCGGATGTCGAGCCAGATGTCGAGTTCAGGAAAATAATGCTCATGCCGGGCTGGTTTTTGGGTTTCAATCGCTTTAGCTGTTGAACAAAAATCGCATACCCGCTCCCTTCCTATGAGCTTATAACATTTCATCCCCACCACTTCTTCCGGGGTTTTATCTAAA
Source organism: Bacteroidales bacterium (assembly GCA_018334875.1). Lineage (NCBI taxonomy): Bacteria > Pseudomonadati > Bacteroidota > Bacteroidia > Bacteroidales > Bacteroidales bacterium. Next base: position 6,352 of record JAGXLC010000120.1, read on the forward strand.
AGCTTGTAGCCCGCCTGATTGTATTGAATGATGTTATGGTGTAAATCCTGAACCCCTATTACATCGGGGATGGCATCCTGGATCGACTGAAGAAGCTTTAATGCCTGCTTGTAATCGGATTTGCTTTTTTCCAGCTCAATGGCTATTTTCTTTCTTTCCGTGATATCCTCCACGGTTCCAATAATGGCCTCCGGTTTGTTTTGAGAGCCCGGAACTACCGAAGCCAGTATGTTTACCCAAACAACCCGCTGGTCTTTTGTGATGTATCGTTTCTCCAACTGGAAATTTTCCCTTTGCCCCTCCAGCAACTCTTTGACCATTTCCAAATCTGAATCCTGGTCTTCGTGATAAGTAAGTTCCCTGAATGTCATAGAGCTCAGTTCATCCTTTGAATACCCCGTAATTTTTGTGAACTGTCTGTTCACCTTCAGAAACCTTCCCCCGGTGGTGCATATGACCATCCCGATGGTTGAATTATCAAACAGGCCTAAAAGATTATTATATTCACCGCGGTATAAATCCAGGGATTGCTCCAGGTGGGCGATTCTATTCAACAACTGTTCATTTTGCTTTAGAAGCTCATCATATGTGGGCTTTTGCTTCATTGGGTCTGTTTTCTGAAAACCTTTATTGATACAAGATACAAATTTTTGCCGGACCGTTAGCTTTTTCCAGAGCAAAATTCTTGTCAGATAAAGGCTTAGGGAACCCAGCGGCAATCTACAGGGAGATTTTTAACGGGAAAAAATCATCAAACGATAGGGCTTGATGAACATTTGATTCGTTTTGTTGTGTTTATTAAAAAACCAATGAGAACAATATTGCTTTTGGGATTCATGGCATTAACCCAATTTACATCCGGACAAAACGATATGCTCGAACCTTACCGCTGGGAAAACCGGTTGGTTCTGCTTTTTGGATCCACCGAAGATGTCTCCGTTCAGCAACAGCTGAGTGAACTGGAAAAAGAGCCGGCGGAAATCACCGACCGGGACCTGCTCATCTTTCATATTGACTCGAAAGAAGTTCGGTTGGTCAATCAAACAACCAATCGGTCTTTTTCTGCCGATCCCTTTAGAAGTCGATACAACATCAGTAAAAATGAATTCCGCTATATTCTTATCGGAAAGGACGGCGGCGTGAAACTCAACAAAAAGGACTTTGTGCCCAATAAATCGCTGTTTTCCATCATCGATGCCATGCCGATGCGGCAAAGGGAAATGCGGGAAAAGAAATGAATTGAAATACGCGAAATAGTCATAGCATCAATTGCTGAAATCCTGCTTCTCCCGGGGTGAATTTCCAAATAAAAACCCGATGGGCTCGAGTCCTACACTATTTTGTGAAATAATCTTGACCATGGCGAATATGGGCACAAATAATACCATTCCTGCTATACCCCAGATCAACCCGCCTGTGATCACCGCCAAAATAACGATCAACGGATTCAGTTTCACTTCCTTGCCAATGATCAGGGGCTCCAGCACGTAACTCTCTACCAGTTGTATGGTGATAATCAGCAGCGTGAAGGCCAAAACACTGGCGATGCTGTCAAAGAATATGAAGGAGAAGACAATGGGGATCAATCCACTTACAAAAGGTCCCAGGTAAGGAATGATGGTGATGATGGTAGCAAACACAACAAGGAGCACGGCGTATGGAAGATCAAAAATCGCAAAGGAAACATAATACATCACGGCCAGTACCGCCATAACCTGTGCCCTACCCCACAAATAACTGACAACCACTTTGTTGACTTTGCTGAGTATTTCATCGGCATTGGTATGCTTATCCCGGGGGATATAGATCATAATAAAATCATAGATCCTCCTTCTGTATAACAGGAACAAAATGACATACAGCAGTACAATCAATAAATCGATGATCGAGTTTATAAAGCCGCTGATAAACTGCGTTACGAAGTTTTCTATCTTGGTGAGCAATCCTTCTGATCGGTCCTGCCAGATATCACTCTGTCTCTCAAGGGAAAGGTCGGTAACAGCCGCGATTTTGTCCTGGACATCCTTAATAAAGGATTTCAGTTCACTTCCAAAGGAAGAGATCTCCAATGCAAAATTATTCAGCTGAAACACAAGAAGGGTTAAAATAGCACCTATAACAATGAACAAAACGAATGTGCTGATGATGGAGGCAAATATCCGGTGCATCCCTTTCTTCTCTAAAAAATCACAGAAAGGCGTCATCAGGGATGCCAGCAGAATACCAAAAACGATCGGTTTGAGGAATGGCGACCCATAATGCAAAACCGCCACACTCAGTACCGCGAATAAAAGAATCTTATTGATTTTTGTGAGCCGATCCATCTTTTGCCTGTTTTACATCAACACAAATTTAGGTTATTCGTTTGGTTTTCTGGAATAATTTCTTCAAAATGTGCGCTTCCGTCACAAAAAAACAAAGCCACCCTGACTTGTTCAAGGTGGCTTTGATAAAAAAGATTCGACCGAAACCTATTTCGTGTATTTTTTGGATTCAATCACCGTGGCATCGCCATTGCTGTTCTCAGAGGAAGCCTGACCAAACATATAGTATATGTCGGTATTGACCACACTCAGCCCTGCCGGATCCATGCCGCCGGTGAAATCATCGGAGATGGTTTTCCAATCGTTCCCGTCATAGACATTGACAAAGGGATATATAACACTTTGCGATTCATATTTGATGCTGGTCAGCACCACGTTCCCATCTGGGTCAACAGCTATGGCCAGGGGATCTACGAACCATTGTGATTGTGATGAAACCAGGCTCTCTGCAGATGATGTGCCCGTTACCTTATATATGCCACCCGGATAGGATACCAGGGCGTTGCTCTGGGCAATAAAGTACAGTTCCCCGCCATTCCGGGCGATCTCTATATCATTCAGGTACTCATGATCCCAGGAGAGCACCTCTTCCCACGAGGAACCATTCAGCCGCCTGATATGTGCTGTATTATCCTTTATATATTTCAGATACAGGTTGCCATCTACCTGTTCAATCTCAACCTGGAAGAGCGAGCCGGTGGCAATGACTCCGCTGGCATCACCGCCAATGGCATCCCATCCCGAGCCATTGTATTTCATCACCTGCAGCTGATAATCGGGGTGGGGGGTCAAAGCCATGTAGAGCTCATCATTATAAGATTCTATGGAAACATCCGAGGGGCTGTCATCCTGTCCCAGGTTGTCCGGGGTCAGATTTCCGGACCATGCGGATCCGTCCCAGGCAAATACATACAATGAATCTGTGGTTCCTGCCACATAGGAATGGGAAGAGCCCACTGCAAAATGGATCTGATCAAAATCCTCTCCCGGGTCACTTGTCCAGACCTGCTCCCATGAAGAACCGGAATAATTGTAAAGCCCGGGCTTTCCAAGTGCTGTGGCACCGGCATCCTGTATGACACCCAGATATACGGTACCGCCAATGACTTTTTCCTTGATCTGCGGGATGCCACCCCCACTGGCAGCCAGGACCTGTCCGAGATCCTGAGCAGTATAATCGGCCGTTGGATTGGTTCCGCTCCCCTCGTTCGAGGCCATCTCACCATCCACTTGATACAATCCGGTCCCTAAATCACCATTCACGTTGATAAAACTGTATCCATAATCGGCCTTGACCTTATAAATATAGGTTCTATCAGATTCCAAACCACTCTGCTCATCTGTGAAGTAAAATTCGGGGGGTGTGGTGTTGGGATCATACATGCATTCCAGCTCCCCTACCTTATGGAAATCCTGAGCAGTTCCCTCTTCTTTGCGCAAAATTTTGTAATCGATGTAATCTAAATTTTCAAGAGCCTGCAGCTCATTGGGATCAGACCAGGTAACGGTGATCTTTACAGATCCGTTTTCCGTTTTTCTTTCCAGAGAGGTAATTTCAGGCTTCTCTGCTTCAAAGGCATACCCGGTAACTATCGGGGAATAATCGCTGAATCCTGCATCATCTGTATGAGCACGAATCCGATACTCATAGGTCTTACCGGGGATGATCTCATTGTTGGGGAGCAGGTATCCCTGGTCGGACCATTTTGTCCGTGGGGTCCAGCCAATTTCATTCCAGGAATTGCTCTCCGGATGCATTCGGTAGCAAACGTATTGTATTTCTCCATCACCCGTTACAGGTGGATAGGACACGTGCACGACTCCAATATAAGTGCCCTGGGAAGCGGTAAGTTGATCCGGGTTGGACAATTCCGCTTCGCAGGAAACCATAAAGGGAATCAGCAAATAAAGTGTTGATCTGAATAAATGCTTCATGTCTATAGGAGTTAGAAGGTTGGGATTGGCTGATGTACATGCATTCGGCGGCGGGTTAGGCAGTTATCAAAACATCTTTTCAATAAACAGATAATTTTTATAGCGGGTGAGTCATTATACGTCCCTGAAAATAAATGGTTATCCTAAAATACAATTATACCTTCCGGATCGGATTATAGGATCAGAGGGGCCTTGCCTGGAGCAACACGATAAAAATAATCCCTCCGATAATATATACTTTACTTGTCCCGCTATTTTTTATATCTTAGTTCATGCTTTGGGCAATGGTATGCACCTAACCATTATAAAGGCCATAAGCACTATTACTAACTAAAACCTACGCTTTATGAAAAGTCAAGCAATTACTTTAGGTCGAATAGGGATTCTTCTGCCAATAGCCATTATTATCCCGTTTCTGGGCGCTCTGGCAGGCCTGGCATCAATGATTCTTCTGTTGTTCTCACACTACTACTTTGCTAAAGCTTATGAAAAACCGGAAATTTTCAAGAAAGCCCTGACAGGGACGAT
>JAGXLC010000121.1 GCA_018334875.1 Bacteroidales bacterium
TGGACTGGGAATTTTCAGCAGAAGGCCTTACCATTCAGACACCCCAGGAGAAGCCATGCGAACATGCTTTTGCGTTTAAAATTGATTTAAGATAAAATGGGTATAGGTAGCGGTAGATCCTATGCTAACTTTTAAACGTGTTTTTACTATGAAACAAATCGGCTCATTATTTATGATTGTCTTCTTACTTGTATCCGGGATCTATTCTTCCCGGGCACAGGAGGAGGAAACCAACAAAGATGAAGTTATAGAAACTTTGTCGAATCACATCAACTATCTTCGCCACCGCCTGGATGTTCTTGAAAAAGGCATTGACGATGTGCTTTGGTATCAGAAGGTAGGTGATGTAGCCCATATTGATAAGGTGTACATCACCGGACCTCCAATATGGAACGAAAAAAATCCCGATGCTCAGGGTTACGGCAATCCGGTCAAGTTCCGGTCTTATGTTTTTGTACCCAAAGGCATAGACACCGATAAAGAGTATCCGCTGATCGTCTTTCCCCATGGAGGGGTTCACAGCGATTTCAACACTTACTATGCCCACATCATTCGTGAACTGATGGCCCAGCAATATATTGTGGTGGCCGCCGAATACAGGGGCAGCACAGGCTACGGAAGGAGTCACTACGAGAAAATAGATTATGGCGGACGAGAAGTAGAGGATGTGGATGCCAGCAGGCAATATATGCTGGATAATTACCCCTTTGTGGATGGAAACCGTGTGGGAATCATCGGATGGAGCCATGGGGGACTTATCACACTGCACAACATTTTTGACTATCCCGACAATTACAAGGTAGCCTATTCCGGGGTTCCTGTCAGCGACCTTATCGCCAGGATGGGATACAAAACACAGGGTTATCGGGATCTTTACTCGGTGGATTACCATATCGGACAAACCGCGTATGAAAATGTAGAAGAATATAAAAAACGCTCTCCAGCCTGGAATGCCCATAAACTGGAGGATGTTCCTCTTTTGATCCATACCAATACCAACGATGCGGATGTCAATGTGCTAGAGGTGGAACACCTGATAAAATCGTTAAAAGCCCATGATAAGGAGTTTGAGTACAAAATCTTTCAGGATGTGGCCGGCGGTCATTCGTTCAACAGGCTTGACACCAAAAAGGCCAAAGAGATACGGGTGGACATATACAGGTTTCTAGACAAGGAACTCGATCCTCCGAAAAAGATACGTTCGGTGGAGGATATTAATGAAGCGGGGTATAAAGGTTTTTAGTAGGGAGTAGGCACTAAGCAGTAGGCAGTCCATAAACTACAACTGGCAGGAGAATCCGATTCTCATTAGGTTCTCATTGATCATTGAGTCATTAATAGTCATTGATTGTCATTCAATGGTTTTTGACTTAAATGCCGGGGTGTGTAGAAGTTTCTTGAAACCTGACCTAATCTCTGCAAAGTGAAAAGACCTTGATATTCGTTATAAGTAAGCTTTGTATTACCGCTGTGCTTATTTTCTTTGAAATCTCGGTGGTTTCAGTGGTTACATATCTTGTTAACTACTTCGGTATTTCCCAAAAAAACATTTATCAATCCTAAAAAAAACGCACCCTGCAATTTGATGCCTGATGCGTTTTTTTCAACCCTAAACCTAACCTAAAATTAACCCGAAGAAAAAACCTATTTTAAAGAAGTGCTAATTTTTATATTTTATTACGGCTCCAGACCAAAAAAGATACACAAACTGATTATTTAAAACCAATAAAAATAAGGCGGCATATCATTTGGAAGCCTGCATTTTCCGCTGACCATGGTTTTTCATCTCCATCCGGTTTTCCAGGAGATTCAACATTTTTGTAGTGGCTTTAATTGCAGATTCGGTCTGATCGGCATCCAAACCCCTTGTTTTAAAATCCTCGCCTCCATACTCCCAGGTAATAATCGTTTCAACAAGCGCATCGGTGTTACCACCCGGCGGAATGGTAACCATATAATCCATAAGTTTGGGAAATTCTTTCCCCAGGTTGCTGTATATCTTCTTCAGCGCTTTCGTAAAGGCATCATACTGGCCGTCGCCTTCAGAAGTCTCCTGGTATTGGACGTTATCTATCTCCACATTAAGAGAAGCTACAGGGCGAAGCCCTTTGGTAAGCGAAAGGGTATATCCCACCACTTTGATCTTCTCATCCACCATATTGGTATTCAATACATCGGAAACAATATAGGGAAGATCTTCTGAACTCACATGTTCTTTCTTGTCACCCAGTTCAATGACTCTTTGTGTAACCTTTTCCATGGATTCCCGATCCAGGGATATGCCCCATGCTTCAAGGTTCTTCTTAATATTGGCCTTACCTGAGGTTTTCCCCAGGGCATATTTTCTTTTTCTTCCAAACCGTTCCGGCAGCAGCTCGTTGTAATAAAGCTGCCTTTTGTTGTCTCCGTCGGCATGAACCCCACAGGTCTGCGTAAAAACATTTTCTCCGATCAAGGGTTTATTAGAAGGAATACGGACACCGGAGAAACTTTCCACCAGCTTGCTTACGGGATATAACTGAGATTCATCTACATTGATCTCAAAATCCGTGTGGTCTTTAATCACTCCTACCACGCTAGATAAAGGAGCATTCCCGGCTCGCTCGCCCAGTCCGTTCACTGTGGTATGCACGCCCTTCATCCCGGCATTTAATCCCGCGTAAGAATTGGCAATAGACAGATCGTAGTCGTTATGGGCATGGAAGTCGAAATGCAATGAGGGGTAGCGCTCAACCATTTCCGCACAATACTGATAGACTTCATCTTGATTGAGTATACCCAATGTATCCGGTAGCATAAACCGTTTTACCGGCTCATGCTGAAGATTATCCAGATAGTAAAAAACATAATCTTTAGAATTGTTCATGCCATTGGACCAGTCTTCAAGAAATATGTTCACCTCCAGGCCCATATCAGTGGCCTTGTGAATAAAGTTCCTGATATCTTCGACATGTTCTTCTTTGCTCTTTTTGAGCTGATATTTCAGGTGGTTAATCGAACCTTTGGTTAACAGGTTCACCACCCTGGCTCCGGACTTTTCAATCCATTCCAGTGACTGGGTTCCATCCAGGAATCCAAGCACTTCAACCTGGTTCAGATAACCATTGTTTGCAGCCCATTCTGTTATCTTTCGGGTAGCCTCAAACTCGCCCCTCGACACCCGTGCTGAGGCAATTTCTATCCGGTCAACCTTCACATCGGCAAGCAGCTTTTTGGCCATAGTGAGTTTTTCCAGCTCACTAAAAGAAACCCCTGAAGTCTGCTCACCATCGCGCAAGGTTGTATCCATAACCTCTATGTACTTATTATTCTGCAATGGCTTTGACATATTACTTACTTTTTTGATTTTGCCGGAATCTTAAAATCCGGCTATAATATCGTTTACTTTTTCGCAACTCAGACAAAGAGTCCACAACCATAAAAGAAAGAAGGGACCTCTCATAAAGAGATCCCGCAACAACTAACTTTCTGGTCTTAATTTACGCACCTGGCTGCCTGTTGTCCATAGTTCAGAATCATGAAGTGCTTTCAGTTCTTCATGCAGTTTTTCTCTGTAATCCGGCTGACTGTTGATATCGATGGCACGTTGAGCTTCTTCCCCGCTGGCTACTTTTTGGTAAAGTTCGTCAAAAACGGGTTCCAGTGCTTTCTGAAATTTAGGGTACCAGTCAAGCGCTCCGCGCTGGGCAGTAGTGGAACAATTGGCATACATCCAATCCATTCCTTTTTGTGCTACCAAGGGCATCAGGCTTTGGGTAAGCTCTTCAACCGTTTCATTGAAGGCTTCGGAAGGAGAATGTCCATTCTTTCTCAACACATTAAACTGTGCCTGGAAGAGTCCCTGTATGGCGCCCATCAGGCTGCCACGTTCACCGGTGAGGTCACTGAACACTTCCTTCTCAAAAGTAGTCTCAAACAAGTAACCACTTCCTACACCTATTCCCAGGGCAATTACCCGATTCCATGCATTGCCGGTGGCATCCTGGTGAATGGCATAGCTTGAATTCACGCCCCGGCCTTCTTTAAACAGACTGCGCAGGCTGGTGCCTGAACCTTTGGGAGCTACCATGATGACATCTACGTTGTCCGGAGGTATCACCTTGCTTCGATCTTTATATGTTATTGAAAAACCATGAGAAAAATACAGTGCATCTCCTTCATTCAGGTTTTGCTTCACCTGGTCCCAAATCATCATCTGAGCAGCATCTGAAACAAGATACTGTACAATGGTTCCTCTTTTAACTGCTTCCCCTACAGGAAACAAGGTTTTATCAGGCTCCCATCCGTCATTTACAGCTTTATTCCAATCATCTTTGAATTCAGGTGCCTGACCAACGACAACATCAATACCATTATCCTTCAGGTTTAATGCCTGAGCCGGTCCCTGAACGCCATATCCGATGACTGCAACCGTTTCGTTCTTTAAAGTTTCTTTCGCTTTTTCCAGTGGAAACTCTTCTCTGGTTACCACATTTTCTTCTTCACTACCAAAGCGTATTTTCGCCATAATGTACTATTTTTAATTTGATTATTTAAAGGATTCTACAATATATTGGCCAACTTGCCATCTGACTTGGTGAAAGTAGATTTTACCGACCTGATATACCGGACATCACAGTGTTTTTTCATTTCCTCAATGATCTGGTTGATCTCCGACTGAGTACCTGACTTTTCAAAATAGGTATTGTCGGAATTGACCTTCATGAGTCTTACATCGTATTTTCTGATCAGAGCTTCTATTTCCGAAGACTCAAGCATTTGATTGGTCGGGATTTTAAAAAGGGTTGTCTCGTGCTGAGTTGTATTCTCCTCTTTACGGGCGAAAGCATCAAACACCTCCACCTGCTTTTCTATTTGTTTAAGCACCTTGTTAACCTGCTCCTCCGAAATTTTAAGAAGAATGTTGAACCGGTGAATGCCTTCATACTCGGAGCCGGAGACAGTCAGACTCTCAATATTCAGTTTTCTGCGCGTAAAAATATTGGCTATACGACTGAGCAAACCGGGATGATTTTCTGTAAATACGGTAATGGTATAAAATTCTTTCTCTTCTTTCATATCTCTTAAATTTATTGGTTTTTTATAATTACGATTCATTTTCATTTTCACTTTCCTTCGATGGACCGAGCATGATATCCGAAACGCTGGTGCCCGGAGCAATCATTGGGAAGACATTATCCTCTTTTTCCACAACAACTTCCAGTAAATAGGGGCCCTCGGTTGCAAACATTGCATCGAGCGCTTCAGGTACTTCAGAAAGCTGCGTGATTCTGCTTGCATTCAGCCCGTATCCTTCGGCTATTTTCATATAGTTCGGACTTGTTATTGGAGTTGAGGCATACCGTTTTTTAAAAAACAATTGCTGCCACTGACGGACCATTCCAAGATACGAATTATTCAGAATAATGATTTTCAAAGGAATATTGGACTGAGCGATTGTACCCAGTTCCTGCATAGTCATTTGAAAGCCACCATCACCTACTACTGCAACAACCTGCCGGTTGGGGGTCCCTATCTGAGCCCCCAAAGCCGCAGGCAGACCAAATCCCATAGTTCCCAGGCCACCTGAAGTAATAAGGCTTCTTGGATGTGTAAAATGAAAATACCGGCATGCTATCATCTGATGCTGTCCCACATCGGTTACGAGAAGGGGTTCTTTTCCCTTTTCGTTCAACTCTAGGATCACATCCGTCATCCGAATATGTTTATGGTATTTATCGTAATGCTCCTTCAATATCTTGTCATATTCTTCCTGCTCATATTCCCGGAACTGCCTGATCCATTCGGGAAATGCGTTTTCCTTTACCTGTTCGGTAAGATAGGGAAGCGTTTTCTTGACATCTCCAAGTATCGGAACATCCACCTTAACATTTTTATCTATTTCGGCCGGATCAATGTCCATATGAATTATCCGGGCATTTTTCCCGTAGGTGCTCAATTTTCCTGTAACCCTGTCGTCAAAGCGCATGCCTATTGAAATAAGCAAATCGGCTTCATTGGTCAGAACATTGGGGGCATAATTGCCATGCATGCCCAACCATCCGACATAATTGGGATAATCATTGGGTATAGCCGAAAGTCCTAACAGGGTTGATGCAGCCGGAATACCGGTTTTATCCAGAAAATCCTTCAATTCCTTTTCGGCCTGTCCCAGAATCACACCCTGACCAATAAGCGCCATAGGTTTTTCCGAATTATCAATCAATTCAGCAGCCTGTTCAATCTGGTCCATTTCAATGTCGGGGACAGGTTTATAACTTCGTATTTCATTACATTTTTCATAATGAAAATCCAGTTCACCAAATTGTGCATTCTTGGTAAGATCAATAAGTACGGGGCCAGGCCGGCCTGATCGTGCAATGTAAAATGCTTTGGCTATGGCTCCGGGTATTTCTTCGGGTTTGGTAATCTGAAAATTCCATTTCGTGACCGGAGCGGAAACACCGATAATATCGACCTCCTGAAAACCATCGGTACCAAGGAGCGTGTCAGGTACCTGGCCGGTAATGCACACCAGGGGTGTGGAATCAATATTGGCATCGGATATGCCAGTCATCAGGTTGGTAGCCCCCGGACCTGAGGTAGCCATAACAACCCCGGTTTCTCCGGAAGCTCTTGCATAACCCTGTGCAGCATGCACTGCTCCCTGCTCGTGACGCACAAGCAAATGATTAAGACTTTTTTCATAATTCATCAAACTGTCATATACAGGCATGATAGAGCCGCCGGGATAACCAAATATTTGATTTACCCCCTCTTCCAGGAGGGATAAAATAACGGCTTCCGCCCCTTTTACCCTTTTCTTAACCGAACCGGTTTGTGTTTTGGATCTTGATTCTGGTGCTTCCATATATTCGCAAAATTTAAATATTTTAATAACTTTGTGATCGACAGTGTATAAAACTGACTGTTTTAAATTGACAGTGAGCCTGCCTGCTGATTCCTATTCGTTGCCCTGCGGAGGCTCCAAAAGCATATCCGAAACAGATGCTCCCGGTGGGATCATCGGAAATACATTGTCTTCCTGCTCAACTACAACTTCCAACAAATAGGGGCCCTCTGCATCAAACATTTCCTCCATGGCAGAAAAAAGCTCCTCTGAACGGGATATTCTTCTGGCCTTTATTCCGTAACTTTCTCCCAGTTTTTCGTAATCGGGACTGGTTATGGGCGTAAACGAATATCTTTTCTCAAAAAAGAGTTCTTGCCATTGTCTTACCATTCCGAGGTAAGAATTGTTAAGCACCACAATCTTAACGGGCAATCTGGCCTGAGCAATGGTTCCCAATTCCTGAACGGTCATCTGAATGCCGCCATCACCGACAACAGCAACGACGTTTCTGCCGGGTTGGCCTGCCTGTGCCCCCATAGCGGCAGGGAGAGCAAACCCCATGGTTCCCAAACCACCAGAAGTAATGTTGCTTCGGCTCTGATCAAACTGGAAATAACGGGAAGCAGCCATCTGATGTTGCCCTACATCAGTTACGAGCAGGGGATTCCGTTCCAGTTTATTCAATGTCAGTATGACCGCTGCCATGTTGATGGGTCCTTCTTCGCTTATCTTGTCTTTATATAGTTTCTGAATCTCTTGCTTTTCATGCTCTCTGAAGCTTTCCAGCCAGGTTTCATGGTTTTGGGGTTTGACTTCCTCTGTCAGGTATGGCAGAGTTTCCTTAACATCTCCGAGAACGGCAACATCCACTTTTACGTTCTTATTGATCTCTGCCGGATCGATTTCCATATGGATTACTTTGGCATTTTTGCCATAAGTGCTCAATTTCCCTGTTACCCTGTCATCAAATCGCATTCCAATGGATATAAGAAGGTCTGCCTCATCGGTAAGAACATTCGGTCCATAATTGCCATGCATGCCGAGCATTCCCACATAGTTGGGATAGTTGGTTGGTACTGCCGAAAGACCCAATAAAGTGCAGGCTGCAGGGATATTTGTTTTTTTTAGAAATTTTCTCAGTTCCTCTTCAGCACTACCAAGAATAGCCCCTTGTCCAACCAAAGCAAGTGGTTTTTCTGCCTGGTTGATTAATTCAGCGGCTTCTGAAATCTGGCTGTGCTCAGTTTCAGGAACCGGTACATAGCTAGGGATGTGATTGCATCTTTTATAGTCAAAATCCACTTCTCCAAATTGGGCATTCTTGGTAATATCGATCAAGACCGGGCCAGGTCTTCCTGAATGGGCAATATAAAATGCCTTTGCAATGGTTTCTTGTATTTCATCAGGCTTGGTAATCTGATAATTCCATTTGGTAACGGCAGAAGAAACACTAATCACATCAACTTCCTGAAAAGCATCGGTGCCCAGGAGACTATCATTTACCTGGCCTGTTATACACACTATGGGTGTTGAATCTATATTGGCATCGGAAATACCGGTTATCAGATTGGTAGCACCGGGTCCCGAGGTGACAAAAACCACTCCTGTTTTTCCTGTGGCTCTTGCATAGCCCTGGGCTGCATGCACAGCTCCCTGTTCATGACGTACCAGCAGATGCTCAAGGGAATTTCTATAACCATAAAGAGAATCGTAGACAGGCATGATGGCTCCCCCGGGATAACCGAATACCTTATTGACTCCCTCTTCTAAAAGGGATAGAATCATTGCTTCTGCACCCTTAACTCTCCGAATATTTGGCTTTGTTTTGGTCTCAAGTCCTGGTTTTGTTTCTGTAAATTTCATAGGTCATAGATTTTTCATATGGTTCGAATGGCTCCCAGATCTGCAGAAGTTACCATTTTTGAATATATTTGAAGCGCCTTTGATACGACTCTATTTCTATTTCTTGGAACAAAGGCTTTATCCTGATGTTGTTCTTCATCTGCTCTGCGTTTCTGCAGCTCTTCATTACTCAGCCGGGCATGAATGGTTCTTCCGGGAATGTCGATCTCAATGATATCGCCTTCACAAAGGAGGGCGATCTCACCACCGGCAGCCGCCTCGGGTGACACATGACCGATCGAAAGGCCGGAAGTACCTCCTGAAAACCTGCCATCGGTAATCAATGCACAATCCTTATCCAGTTTTTTGGATTTTATATACGATGTGGGATAGAGCATCTCCTGCATTCCCGGGCCACCCGACGGCCCTTCAAAAAGGATCAAAACTATATCACCGGGAACAATCTCATCGTTCAGTATGGCCTCGCAAGCTTCGTCCTGTGAGTGATAAATTTTAGCACGACCTGTAAACTGAAGAACGGAGGGGTCTACTCCTGCTGTTTTCACAATGCAGCCGTTCCTGGCTATATTTCCATACAACACAGCCAATCCCCCATCCTTCTCATAAGCATGTTCGATATCCCGTATGCATCCAGCCTCACGGTCTGTATCCAGATGCTCGTACTGCGTTGCCTGACTTCCCAGCTCAAGATTTCTGAAATTGCCGGGGGCAGATTTATAAACCGTCAGAGCTGTTTCTTTGGGTTCACGTGCAGTGATATCATAACTTCTTAACACTTCCTCAAGTTTTGTGCCTTCTACTCTCGGTAACTCAGGATTTAAAAGGCCTCCTTTGTTCAGTTCTTTCATAATGCCCAAAACGCCCCCTGCCCTGTTTACATCTTCAATATGATATTTCGAGCTTGGGGCTACCTTGGAAAGCACCGGGATATTCCTGGAGAGATTATCAATGTCTTTCATATAAAATTCCACTTCTCCTTCCCGCGCAATGGCCAAAAGGTGAAGCACCGTATTGGTGGATCCTCCCATAGCAATATCCAGCGACATGGCATTCATAAATGCTTCGCGGGTAGCGATGGCTCGGGGGAGTACACTGCTGTCCCCTTCAAAATAATAACTTTTTGCATTCTCAACGATCAGCCGTGCGGCATTCAGCATCAATTTCCTGCGGTTTGCGTGGGTAGCCAACACCGTGCCATTACCCGGCAACGCCAATCCAAGTGCTTCAGCCAGGCAGTTCATAGAATTGGCAGTGAACATGCCCGAACAGGAACCACAGGTGGGACATGCTGAACGTTCGGTTTGTGCCAGTTGCTGATCGGTATAACCTGCATCGGCACCCCGGACAATAGCATCCACCAGATCAAGAGATTCTCCGTTGCTCTTTCCGGCTTCCATAGGGCCGCCCGAAACATACACAAAGGGTATATTTAACCGCAGGGCCGCCATAAGCATACCGGGCACAATTTTATCGCAGTTGCCTATGGCAATCAAGGCATCCGCTTTGTGTGCATTGCACATATATTCAATGCTATCGGCTATAATTTCACGGGAAGGCAGAGAGTAAAGCATGCCTTCATGTCCCATGGCTATGCCGTCATCAATGGCAATGGTGTTGAACTCAGCTGCAAAACATCCAAGCTTTTCAATCTCGGATTTGATCATCTGACCCGTTTCATGAAGATGGACATGCCCCGGCACAAACTGCGTAAACGAGTTGGCTATGGCAATGACGGGCTGACCAAAATGATCATCCTGCATGCCGTTGGCACGCCAAAGACTTCTTGCTCCCGTCCTTTGCCTTCCAACGGTAGTTTTTCTGCTTCGTAGCTGGTTTTTCCTATTTGATGCTTTGTCCTCTTCCATAGCTCATATTGCATTAAAAAAGCGCCTAATTAGGGAAATGGCGCTTTATGACCTTTTATCATGCACACCATTTCCCTTCAGCACCTCACGACAATGCCGGGAAGAATGAAAAAAGAAATGATGAGCAATAAAAACCGCATACCCTTTTAATTTTTATTTTGATACAAAAATAAAAGGGGTAAACGAATTAGTAAAATCAAAATACAGAGATAATACGATCTTTAATAAAGACCAGTACATTGTTATTTTTTTGACAGGCAGTTATTTATCATTATAAACCAACAAGTGTTTTACAATGGCAAGCGTAAAAAACAGTTGGTGATGAAACAAAGGGGCACCGACGTATATCTCCCCGGAGGGAAATCTAGCTTAAATTATTCTTATCGCAGCTTTAGCTGCAAACAAATTTCTCATAACCTGTATGGTATCGTTCTCAAAGTTAAGCAATTTAACTTTTTT
>JAGXLC010000122.1 GCA_018334875.1 Bacteroidales bacterium
TGAATGCCGATACATTGCGTGAAGCTCAAAAATATCCTGAAAAATACGCCGATCTGATCGTTCGTGTGGCAGGTTATTCCGATTATTTCAATGATCTGAGCGAAGATCTGCAGAATGAAATCATCAAACGTACCGAACATGAGACGATTTAACCGTTTTTCGCAAACAAATCATAAACAAAAAGCGGAGGACCAATTTTATGTTTAACAAAGAGACCTATCAAAAACGTAGAGATGCCCTAAGGAAAGAATTCAAGGACGGTATCCTTTTCTTCTACGGCAATGATGAAAGCCCGATGAATTACGCCGACAATCCTTTTCCCTTTCGTCAGGACAGTACTTTCCTTTATTACTTTGCACTCGATAAGCCCGAGTTATATGCCGTGATGGATATTGACGAAGGGAAGGAGTATATTTTCGGGGATGATTTCACGGTGGAGGATTTTGTTTGGATGGGCTATCAGCCGCCGATCAAAGAACAAAGCAAGGCCGCGGGAATTGAAAATACCGGCAACATCAAAGAGCTTACTGAGTTACTCGAAAAAGCAAAAAAACAGGGAAGAAACATACGATTCCTGCCCCCTTACAGGGCAGAACACGAGCTGAAGCTGTTAAGGCTTCTCGGCCTTGCTCCTGAACAGTCTCAGGAAAAAGCTTCCATTGAAATGATAAAGGCTATCGGCGAACAACGCAACATCAAATCCGATGAAGAGATTGCTGAAATAGAGAAAGCCGTGAACATCAGTGTTGACATGCACCTGGCTGCCATGCACACCGCCAGGCCAGGGATGAAAGAGTACGAGGTGATGGCAAAAGTGCACGAGGTAGCCCACAGAAATGGAGGTAACATTTCATTCCCTATCATTGCAACCATTCATGGAGAATTTCTGCACAACCACTATCATGGAAACACTATCCAAAGCGGTGACCTGTTCCTTCTGGATGCCGGCGCGGAAACAGGAATGCTCTATGCAGGCGATTTGTCCAGCACCTTTCCGGTAGATCCCAAATTTACTCAGGCACAAAAAGACATTTACCAAGTAGCCTTTAAAGCCCATGAAGGAGCAATGAAGGCCTTGAAGCCTGACAAAAACTTCATGGAAGTACATCTTGAAGCCGCCCGGAACCTAGCTGAAGGGATGAAAGATATGGGGTTTATGAAAGGCAACGTGAATGATGCCGTGGAGGCGGGTGCCCACGCTCTCTTCTTCCCTTGCGGACTCGGCCACCTGATGGGTATGGATGCCCATGATATGGAAAATCTGGGTGAACAATACGTGGGATATGCAGGCAAACCCAAAAGTAAACAGTTCGGGCTCAAATCGGTAAGGCTGGGTCGCCCGCTAAAACCAGGCTTCGTGATTACCATTGAACCAGGCGTATACTTCAGCCCCCAATTGATTGATGATTGGGAAGCGGCAAAGAAGCATAGCGATTTCATCAATTATGACAAGGTGGAAGAATACAAAACGTTTGGCGGTACGCGAAATGAAGAAAATGTATTGATCACCGAAGATGGATACCAGATACTGGGAAAACAGAAACCCAAAACCCTCGAACAGGTGGAAGAAGAAAGAGAAAAGGCATTCAGTGGGGAACTGACAAATAGGATCAGCTAGAATCCTCCGGGGCACTGGCAGACGATTAAAACCATCGATATGCATACCGATGGCGAACCACTGCGGGTGATTGCCAGTGATCAAAGGAGAAACCATACTGGAAAAAAGACGTTATTTCAGGGACCCTCTCGATGATCTGCGAACCGGCTTGATGTGAGAGGCCCGTGGAAATGCCGATATGTACGGTGCCGTCATCACCCCTCCTACAACCGAAGATGCTGATTTCGGTACTTTCTTCCTTCACAATGAAGGTTACAGCACCATGTGCGGCCACGCCATCATCGCATTGAGCAAAATGGTGATGGAAACCCGCATGATAGGAAAAAAGGTGATGAACCCGAACTGATCATCAACGCTCCTCCGGGTAAAATATATGCCCGGGCATACCGCAAAAATAAACTTGTATATAAAGTATCTTTCAAAAATGTACCGCCTTTCGTGTTATGGAAAGATCAGACGGTTGAAGTGCCGGAACTGGATACCATCCCGGTTGATGTTGCTTATGGCGGGGCTTTTTATGCATTCTGCCGAGCAAACAACATAGATGTGAAGCTGTAAGCGACAGATTACAATAAGCTGATCGATTATGGAAGAAGGATCAAACAGGCGGTAATGGAGCAACATGAGATCAAACATCCCTTTGAGGAGGATCTGAGCTTCCTTTACGGTACCATCATCACTGGTGAACCTCATGATACCGGGCACCACAGCCGCAATGTATGTGTATTTGCCGGAGGGGAGGTTGATCGCTCATCCACAGGTTCGGGCGTCAGTGCAAGAGCTGCCATCCATCATGCAAAAGGTAAGTTAAAAACCGGGGAAGAGATTACAGTGGAAAGTATCTTGGACATGTTGATGACCGTAAAGGTAACTGAAAAAACGAAGTACGGACCCTTTGATGCTGTTATCCGAGAAGTATCGGGAACGGCATCTTTCACCGGTCAGCACCGTTTTTATTTTGACACTGATGATCCAATCAGGAGAGGATTTATCTTCAAATAGTGGTATATATTTTTGTAACCACTACATTCCTTTGTGCTCCTTTGTAACATACTTTAATTTCCTTTGTGGTTCAGCAATTCATATTTAACCACAATGGCACACAAAAGCCTTTTCAAACAAGTCCCTGGACTCATGAATAGGCCGAGATTGCGTAGTATTAGGTATAACAGGGATCTCCCGATCATTAAAATCCGAATATTATGGTTAAATTCGTTTCTCCAAAAACAGCCAAAATGGATATTCTAAAAAGGGTTAAATTTGATTTTCAGCATTTATAATAGTTAATTGTCTTTTTAGACCAGACACATCAATTATTTCGATAAATCCAATATGATCTGGTTGTCCTCAGGAATGATTCTCAGGCCTGAATCATCTTCCCTGGTAAAAGCTCCCTTCACTGCAGAAATAAGATATTCATTCCCTTTATAGTTTAAGTTCAGTTTTTTATGGCCTGTTTTGGCAATGGGCAATTCCGTATTTTCGGAATATGACAATTCAAGGAACCAATTTTCAGGCTCTTTCCCCTGGCTACTGATGCTTATTGTAGATTCATCAAACTTTACGTTTATCTTTCCCTCACGGGAATAAACAGGCCAGGTGATATTTAGCTGTCCTTCAATGCTGTCGGTAACTTCAGGAGCACCTCCTTTTACCTGGGGTAAACCCTCACGGGATAGTGCCTTTAACCTTAAACCGGCTACGGTTTGATTGGAACTCCACATGAAACCGTCAACCACGGGAAGGGTATAATAATAACAACTGGTAGTGGTTCCTTTTTCAGTTAGATAATCCGATTCAACCTTTTCATCAAATATGTGAATATCCCTGAAACGCATGGTGCCATCTTCCCAAAGGATGTTGGCCCTGTAATACCGGGAATTAAACCATACTGTCTTAAGATCTTTTTCTGAATAGTCCTGAAGCACAGTTACGGAGGTAGGAGGCGTTACGTGGTAATTTTTCTTAAACCATTCACCTGTTTCTCCCAGGTTTTTAACCACTAATTTTCCTTCTTCCTTCAATTTTTTGATGAGGGGCAACTGGAATTGATATCCCTCTTTCATTTTTTTCCAGGTAAAGGAATTTTCCTGGCCGGCTTGTGTATAGGCATACTCCATAGATGGACCGTTAATGAACCAATCGAAATACCATTTCACCCATTCTGGATTTCCGCCAGTAGCGTTATAAACCGGCTCGAGTGACATCACCCTTTGCCTGTCTCCACCCAATCCATTATCATACTGGTGGATGGGATCGCTTCCCAGCATTCGGAATATGGGAACGGGTATTTGATTTTCTTCATTTTGTGCCGGCATATAGGCATTTTTCACACTTGGATAATAGCCTTGATTCCAGTATCCACCCCACAGGGTATATCCGTCGGTTCCAATTTGATCCTTACAGTTGGCGGAGGCAACTATCCCGTATTCTTCATACATATAGCGCAGGGTATGGGCATCGATAAACCAGGAACCGACTGACCGGGGGTAGTAACCGAATATTTCCCTGAAGTCTTCCATATAGGTATCCACCAGTTTTTCTCTTTCCTCGGGGGTATATCCTGTAGCAAAGCCCACATCGGCGTGCCAGTCCCACGGATATCTTCCCCGCCATTCATAGCCGCTGTTTTCGACCAGGGGTTGAGGTATCTCCCACCAGGCTCCTATTTCGAACCTGTCTGAAGGCAGATCTTTCAGCAGCTCCTGGTATCTTGGATCCATCAGCGCATCGTACTGAAGGAGGAATGTGCCTTTAAGGTTATGTTTGTTCAGGGCTTCTATCTGCTTAACCACTGTTTGGTAAAGGACCTCTTCCGTTATCCAGTCAATACGAGGTTCACACTGCCGTATGAAGTTGACGATATTCACAATTTTTGGTGATTCAGCTTTTGGCTCCTTGTTTTTCTTCGATTGGGGAGATTTTGCCTTTTGAAAGCCATGTTCCTTATTGTTGTCTTGACTTTGCCCTTCACTTTCACCGTTCAGGGATGTTGAATTTATGGCCAATAGATTTGCCGGAGCCATAGTTTCACCAGGGATTGTTCTGGTATTATGTCCTAATAGTCCAATATTACGGGAACAGAGAAGGGATAATACAAAAAGCAAACTAACAAATAAAGTTTTTTTCAGATTCATGGTTTTCAATTTCATTTCGGTTAAACAATATTATAAAAATCCAATAAAAGAGTCTAGTCTAAAAAGGCGGGTATACTGAGCTAATTGTTTAAAAGTTATCTATTGAATTTCAGAGATCTACTAGAGCCGTTTAGCGCCTTATCAGCCAAAATCCAGCTTTTTATACCGGACTTATAAAATATGATCAACAATTTTTTTTATAAACCGGAACATTGAGTTTCTGCATAGTCGGAACAGCCAATATGGTCCGATCTAAGTTAATACCTCATTTTTCAATACAATACTTCCATGGCCTGAAATGATCACCAATTTCTACGGTCTGGCGAGAGCATTGAATCTAGTTTATCCTTGATATGATCATATCAAGGATTTTCGTTCAAATTGTTCGGCTGGCAGAGAACTTCTACAATATGCTTAATATCAGTATTTCCCGTATTCCTGCAATGTTTCCCACCATGCCATGATGTTTTCCGTGGGTACACCACCTTGAATCACATGTATGGGGGCAAAGATAAAGCCGCCACCGGGGGCCAGGTCTTCTATCCTGCGTTTGGTCTCGTCCCTTACCTCCCGGGGCGTTCCATAGGGCATGACAAACTGGGTATCACAACTACCACCCCAGATGGTCAACTCCCTTCCATATTCCTTTTTAAATTTTTGGGTATCCATGCCCGTGCAGTTTACCTGGAAGGGATTTAGGATATCCACACCAGCTTCAATAAGTAGGGGTATGGTCTCCATGATGGCCCCATCGTTGTGGAAAAATATATAGGTTTTTGATTTTGCCTGTTTTTTGATGAATTCAAACAGTCTTTTGTGATAGGGCCAGATCAGTTCTTTATAAAGCGCCAGGTCCACCAGTAAGCTGCTTTGTGTTCCCAGGTCATCGGCACAGGAGGCCACCAGGATATTCTCGCCCACAGCCTCCAGCGCCCGCTTCCAGTATTGCATTTTAACCTCCAGGATTTTTTCCATGATGGCCTGAACTACTGAAGGATTAAGATACATATCCGTCAGGAACTTTTCGTAACCGGTCATCCACATGGCGTGTTCCCACATGCCTGAGCTCATACGTCCCATCACATAGGCCTTCTTTTCATCATAAACGATGCTGTCGGCCTCTTTTTTCAGATCTTCATAACGCACCGGATCCAGGGCATCCGGCCAGGGATAATTTTCCACATCCTGCACAGTTTGAACATGTGCCAGGGGATGTTTATACACATCGTAATAAAGATCGTTTTCCAAAGGCATTCGCCACTGCATACCCCATTCGTCCTCAATATAGTGATATCCATCTGCTGTGCCCAGGTCTTTTAACTGACTTCCCTCCGGTACTTTGGGTCCCACATTTTTTACATCTACCTTCAGGTAATCAATCACATCCTCACCGGTGTAAGCCATTTGTGTGATGGGATCTTTCACCTGTGCGGGTTCTTTAAGACCCAGATGCTTTTTTAGCTTCTGCAGGGCCTTTATGTTGATACCGGTAACCATGGTTCCCCCAAGGTCAAAAGGGATTCTGTCGGGCTCTTTGTGCGCGAGCGCTGTGACTACTCTTTCATAAGGGGTGTATTGCTTCATAGAAACATTTTTCTATTGGTAATCATGATTCTGATCTAAAAAGGTTTTTTGCCTGCCACCAAAACACTAAAACACGAAATTTCACCAAATTAAAGTACTGAATTTCTGTTTCTTGTGTTTTTTTGGTGTTTTGGAGTTTTAGTGGCAATATATTCTTTTACCCCTTTTTAGACTGAACTCAATCATTTAAATTCGGTATTTAGGCCATGGCTTCCCTATCGCAATCAAGGTTTATCTGTTACAGTCACTTGAACAGGTTGTTCGCTCTCATGAAAAAGAAAAACAACCAAATGAGTTCCATCCAGTGTTTGTTTGACCCCCATTCTGTAATCCTCAGATTCCTTGCCATTTACAAGAACCCTGGCCCCTTCGGCATTCCAGTTCTTTATATAAAAGGCCGGGTTGTAAACCGGGTTCTTATTACTGCCCTTCAGGGTCAACTTGATTTTTGATGGTTGTTTCCTGGTGTTTTTAATTTGATAACATCTCTGGCTTTTATCATAGCCTTTATTGAGAAATTCTTCTCCCTCCAGGGTGAGCTCGGGAGCATGAGCCCATGCCTTTCCATAGGATACCAACTCATCCATATTTTTGGTGTTCATGCCATACAGGCCATTCCAGTAATACCGTCCTTCTTTTTCTTGTATGACGGGATCGGAAATTGGAAATCCATTGGTATGAGAGGGTCTGTCAGCCATCCTGCTTGTTCGTCCATCACATCTGGCCTGGCCTACCGGGAAATGGTTGTTACCACTGTGCTGGTTGTAATCAGATAAAGGCTCCCACTTGACAAACATTTCGTTGCCCGGCTCAAAACAGATGAAAGGTTTGTTTTTCGATTTAAAATTATACTGCTGGATGGTATATGAATAAGTGGAGTCCCATGGACCATGTTTTTTCCCGGGATCTTCCACAAACGATACCGGCATGGTTTCACCCTGGTAATTGGCCACATGGGCGTAATCTTTTTCAAGCAAATCGGAAACGGATTGTTCGGGATGAAGCATTACCAGTGATTCCTGGAACTGCCTGGGATGACCAAGGGAACCTTTGTCCCAGGATACCTTTCGAATGGCTGAAGCATCGGGATAGATGTAATAATATTCATCGATCCAGCATTCCCATCCTGTTTTGGGTTGTATGTTCCAGGTATGGTCATGTGCGCTTACCGGGGCATATCGCCAGTGTACCACAGCCCTGGCTTCATTATTCTCAATGATCCGTACATGAGAAAACCGGCAATGACGATCCTGCATATGCTCGAAACATCCTTCGCTGCCGGCGTCTCCATGTTGCCAGGCTTCAACGCTCTGATCCGACATCCAGTTGTTGTTTTCGGAAACCCAGGCGGGCCCGTATCTAAAACCCCTCCAAAACATCATTTTTACCGGCGATTGATCAAAACATACCACCACATCGGGATCATCTGCAACCGGCCATAGTTCATCCCACCCCGGGTAATAATTTAACTGGGTATAAAATGCCCCGAAACGCCCGGGGTGGTTTTCAATATCCGGCAAGCGGCGGGGTTTGATGTCTGCCGGTTTACGCGTATAATCCGCGTATTTTGCTCCTATCTCTTCCTTGTCCAATGCTTGATCATAGACCTTCACCTCGTCGATGATCCCATCCAGACCGAAATAACTGGCTACGGTGCCCCAGGTACGATGTATATCTGAAGGCTTTTGTGGATGTTTTACCATACCAAGGCGGCATTCCGACCGGTTAGAATAGGAAATGGATCCGTGAACAGGCATACGGGCTTTTAGTTCTCCGTTAATCCATATCTTCATTTCTTCCCCTTCGGTGTAGGTGGCAGCAATGTGCATCCATTTTCTCAGGGGCAACAATTCCTTCTCCGTAGAGCAGGAGACCCATTGCTCCCCGATAGCAACCTGTAGGGAAACCTGCCCCAGAGGCCCTATCATAAGCCGGTATCCTTCCGTTACTCCTGATGCACCCTTTATTTTTTCCTTTTCGGTGGTAAGCAGGGGGCACCAGTTCCAGGGATAATTGCCCAGGGCAATCCATCCCTCTATGGTAAACGCTTTCCCGGGATTCGTTTTGTCTTCCGGTTCCCGGATGATACAGGTTGTGAAGCCGTCGAGCCGCAAACCCTTACCCTGAATTCCTGGTGCCACTTCATAATTACCCTCGAGGGTATCGCCTATTTGACTGGGGCTTTCAATGACCTTTCTTTGTTCAATCTCCTCAAAATCCCATTGCATGACCGGACTTTGTGAGAAAAGGGGGTAGGGGATCAATAAAAGACTCAGAACAATAAGTTTTCTCATCATCTATGGCCTTTTTGACATTTGACATTAATCAAGTTCTTCGTCCCGTATGTTTAACCAGCGTTTCTTCATTTCAGGAATAAGCTTGTTCATGAGCCCGGGGTTTTCTTCGGAAACATCGCGGGTTTGATAAGGATCCTCTGACATGTTGTAAAGTTCAAACCTTGAAGGAATCGAACGTTTAATCCATTTCAGGGTTGATAAGGAATCGGGTTTTTCGTTGAAGCTGAATCTCCCGATCAGGGTATATCCGTCTTCACGCATGGCAAGCTGAGGCATATACTCATGGTAAATGCCATGAATCGGATACAGCCACATAACAGGTTTTTCCCTGGCTACCTTATTATCCAGAAGACCCTGCCATATATCGACCCCGTCGATCGTTCTGTCCGAGGGTACTTTTACGCCGGCCAGGTGACAGAAGGTTGGCAGGAAATCGGTGCCATTGATCAATTGATCACTTTGGGAACCGGCAGGAATGTGTCCCGGATACCTGACGATACCGGGGACCCTGTGACCTCCCTCGTAGGGATATCGTTTCAATCCATGGTAATCACCCGGGGTACCAAAACATTTATCGCGTAGGGGATCATCCCATTCGCCTCCTGTTATCTCTTCCGTAACAGGGTATTCCGGGCCATTGTCACTGGTAAATAACACCAGTGTACTGCTTTTCATACCCTGACCATCAACAAAGTTGATAAGATCCCCAAAGGCCTTATCGAGCTGAGTAATTGTGCCATAATATTCGCTTTTGTGTTCAGAAATATCCCCGGGCCTTTTAACCTCGCCATATTTGATGGTCTTTTCCAGGCTGTCAACGCGGGGTGTTTCATACATTTTTGTGTACCCGTCAGGAGGATCTATTGGCGTGTGAGGCTCATGAGAGGCAACCATCAGGAAAAAGGGCTTGTCCTGTTCCCTCTTATTTTCCATCCATTCCATGGCTTCCTCCACGATGGCCCTGCAGTACCAATGATCAATTTCCCCGACAGGTTTTCCGTTCCTTATGAACCTGCCCGGACTGGCAGGGCCGTCGAAGGCATTCACACTTGTAGCAAACCAGTGGTCAAAGCCCTGGGTACCCGGGTTGGAATATCCTTTCTCTTGTTTTTCAAGATTTGACAAATGCCATTTCCCTACAAAACAAGTCTCATAGCCTTCTGTTTTAAGTAATTCAGCCAGCGTAACCTCCTCATTCCGCAGATAGGTGTCTCCGTGTGCAATATAATAGAATCCACTTCTGTAAGGATTTCTTCCGGTCAGCAAGGCTGCCCGTGAAGGAGAGCATACCGTGCCCCCTGCATGACAATCGGTTAGTCTTACCCCCTCAGAAGCGAATTTATCTATGTGCGGCGTTTTGATGATGGGATGACCATAACAACCCAGATCACCGTAACCCAGATCGCCGGCCAGGAACACTATGATGTTGGGTTGTTTGGCTGGTTTTCGACATCCCCTTCACCTGATTGACGAAGAGTAACCCCAACAGACCCAGCAGCGGGAATTTGAACATGTTTAATAGGGATGGTTGAATCCTGTTCATGGCCATAAGATTAAAAGTTTTTATTATTATTTCTAATAAAGTATGTCCGCATGATTGCCAAAGCAATTGAAAGAATTATTGAATATCACTATTGTTCTCAAGTAGTTATGGGAACAATCATCTTACTTATTTTTCATTATTTTTCTTAGATACATATCCGGATCCACAGAAGCATAGTCCTGAAGAGCTTCTTCATTGGGCTCTCCCAGGTATTCCACATAAACGCATCTTGTGGACAGGGTATTATCAGAATTTTTCAGATCCAGCGATGTTTGAATGGCAGTTTCTCCTGCCTTCAGATTCATCACAAACTTTGCTGTGGTCATATCAGGGGTAACCTGGCGGGCCGAATCCAGGGTGCCCAACAACAGGTTGGCTTGTTCTACAGGAAGTTCCTTATTTCCATTACCATTTTCCACAATTCTTTTGCCTGATTCCTCCGGCCAGTGATTTAGCCTGATTTCATATTTTCCTTCCCTGGCAACATGAATGGCCCAAATTAATTTTCCCTTCCTGCGATGAGCATCATGGGAATACAAAGTTACGGGATTTTCATGTTCGGTTCCGATATGGATTTTTG
>JAGXLC010000123.1 GCA_018334875.1 Bacteroidales bacterium
ATGGTTAATGTGTTTAAAGGTAATCCTTTATCTTTTCTTTTTGCACTCAAAGCACCTTCAAATCTTTCTCCTAAACGATGCTGATACATACCCGTTAAAAAAGCCGCTCTAGTAGGGGAACACATGGGACCATTCGAATGATAATCCATAAAGAGCATTCCTTCTTCAGCTAATTTGTCTATATTAGGGGTAAAACCTATTTCTTCGTTATATGCACCGACATCTCCATATCCCAAATCGTCAATTTCTATCACCACTATGTTGGGTTTTTCCTTATTGGTGGTACTTCTTGTACATGCTGAAGTTAAAATGAAAAGAAAGAAAAAGGAACTTAAAGCTGCGTTTTTTAGATATTTCATAAATTCCAATATGTTATTTAACCTTCTAATGCTTCACTAACTGTTAATAGGCTGTTTTTGACGAGCGGTATCTCATAAATTTTTGGGATGCTTACCTTCCAGAAAATGGTTTTCTATATATTCAAGAGAATGTCCTTTGGTCTCTGGAATATACCTGTATACAAAAATAAGCCCCAGAATGCCTATTGCTCCATAGATTAAAAACGCACCCCCGGGATTAACCAAGGTTCCTGTTCCTGCAGGATCAGCCATTTTGCCAGTGGTAACCAATCCCAAAGTAAGAAAAGTATTGGTTATGATAAAATTGGAAACCCAATTTACCATAGTAGCTATACTCATTCCAAATCCACGGATTTTGGTAGGATACACTTCCGAAATAAGCAGCCAGGCAATAGGACCCAAGCTTATTGCAAAGGAAGGGATATAAATCATCATACTGGTAAAAGCCGCCCACTTAACAGTAACAGCGCCAATGCTGCTATAGAAGGTAAACACAACTCCCAGAACTGCTAAAGAAGCAGTCATACCAATAAGACCCAGATATAACAGTGGTTTTCTTCCCCAACGATCAACGAGCATAATGGAAACTACTGTGAATAATACATTCACAAATCCAAGCGGCAGGGCGGGAAGAATTGCATCATAAACAGGCTGGGTGCTTTCTGCACCGAAACCTGCCATTTCAAATATGGTCGGGGCGTAATAGGTGATCGTATTGATTCCGGTGAATTGCTGGAAAAACATGATACCCGCTCCAATAATCAGGGCTGGCCGAACCCATGGTGCAAGCAACTGCTTCATGGAACTTATTTGAATTTGTTCTCTTTCTTTTTTTACGGTATTTTTAATTTTCTCTAATACCTCTTCTTTATTGCTCTCCCCGATTTTATCAAGTACTTTTCTAGCCTCATCTTCACCTTTGTTAACCATTAACCATCTTGGTGTTTCAGACAGGAAAAACATACCTACAGTCAAAATTAAAGATGGAATTAACCCTGCCAGAAACATCCACCGCCAGCCTTCTTCAAAATTTGCAAAACTCAAACCCGCAATATAAGAAAGAAAAACTCCAATCGTTATAGCCAATTGATTGATAGAAACCAAAGCGCCACGAGCCTGGGTTGGAGAAATTTCAGAAATATAAAGCGGCACTGTATAAGAAGCAAGACCAATACCGAATCCGATAATTAATCGCCAAATAATAAGTAATGCAACGGAATTGGCAGCAGCAAGACCAATTGAGCCTACGGTAAATATAAACCCAGCAATTATGATAACCTTTTTACGACCCAATTTATCGGTCATCCGACCGCTGAGTATAGCCCCGATTGCAGCACCGAGTACTGTGATACTAACAACCCATTCCTGATGACGTTCCGGAAGTACAGCCATGTTATTCATAAGCAAATCCGGATCATTTTTAATCAACAGCAATGCCCCGGAAATAACGCCGGTGTCAAAACCAAAAAGCAGACCACCAAATGCTACAATAACTGCTATTAAAATGACATAACCTCTGTTATAGGTGGGTTTCACGGATTCATTAGATTTTTTGTCCATATAAACCTAAATTTAAGTGTTTAAAAAATTTATTATTTCGTTAGATCTTGGTTTTCAATAAATGCATAAGCAATCATATGGCATATCATCATGTGTAAATCTTCAACCCTCCCGTAATGAGCGGAATCAGCAACAAAAACATTATTGGCCATATTGGCAAGTTTACCTTTCTTATTGCCAACCAAAGCGATGGTATGCAGCCCTTTCTCATTTGCCCATTCAAATGCTTTAACCAGGTTGGGCGAACTTCCGCTTACACTCATTGTCAATACCAGATCATTTGGATTCGCAAAATTTTTTAATTGCTCTACAAAGACATCTTCATATGCATAGTCATTTCCTATCGCAGTAATCAAGCTCGTACATTCATTAAGAGAAAAGCATTTGAAGCGGTTTTCCGCTGCCTCGGAAGAACTTTTTCCAAGATCGGTTATAAAATGGGAGGCATTCGCAGCGCTTCCACCATTGCCAAATACAAAGATTTGCTTTTTATCTTTGTTTGCATGAACAAACTTTTCAATTATTTCTCCAACCTGATCAACAGGTATTGAATCAATTACTTTCTTTTGCTCTTCAATATAGTTTTCAAGCCAATCGTTTACCTTCATAATTTTATCTGTTTTAAGTGAATATTTTTTGTGCAAGTAATAAAGCACCTATTGAAACTACATCCTCACCCAATTTTGCTATAGAAACCGTTGGGCCCGGATAAAAAGCCTTCATGACAAACCGGGGAAGATTAGAAGCAACAGATTTTCGCAGTGGCTCTCCCATAAGAGAAAGCCCTCCCCCCAAAATAATCATTTCGGGATGAAAAAGATGGACTACATGAGATAAACCAAAAGCCAAATCCTCAGCAGTCTCTTCCAGGATGGCTTTTGCACCGGCATCACCTTTCTGAACAGCCCGGGTAATGAAAGCTGCCTCCGAGTGGGTACTCTCTCCCACCAATTCGGTCAATTTGCTGTCAGGATTAGTAGATATATAATTGCGCGCTTTTTTATCAACTGCCCATCCTGAACACAATGATTCGAATGTAGTCCCTGTTTTATCATAGCGCAATTGACCTATTTCCGATTCACCGGGTTCTACTCCATGATAAATTTCTCCATTCATAATATAACCTCCTCCCACACCACTACCCAGTGTTACATAGAAGACCTTGTCATATGTTTTTCCGCTTCCAAGGTGAGCTTCTGCCAATGCTGCAGTATTGGCATCATTGTCAACCTGAACAGGTAATCCCGAGAGGTTTTCCAGCCATTCAACCAGATTGAAACCACTCCAGCCTTTTACCTGATGAGATACAGCTATTGTTCCCTCTTGATAATTTACCGGTCCGCCAAACCCCACACCGATACTTTCAATACGGTCAGATTCAAGAAAATCCCTGAGGACCGGCTCCATTTTTCTCCGGATGGTTTCTGCTTCTTTAACTTCCCCCACATTGAGCCGGGACCTCTTTGATATCTCCGTATTGTTGTTTCCAAGCACAACCTGCAGTTTCGTACCGCCAATTTCTATTCCCAGATATTTTTCCATATTAAAACTCCAGATTTTTGTCAAAATCCTCGTATTTTGAGAGTATTTCTTCCGGAGTGGCGGTTCCTGTCTGGTTTAATTTTTTTACGGTAACAGAAGAAGCTATATTAGCTATTAAGCCTGCTTCCGCATAGGAGGCTCCTCCCAATAAAGAGGCAATAAGCGCAGACATGACTGCATCGCCTGCACCTGTCACATCAATGGATCCAGAGGGATCGATAGTGGGTATGTGTATAATATCTTTATTATTCTCCGGCTGATATAAATACATCCCCTTTTCTGCTGCGGTAATATAAAGTGGTTTTTTGGACTGGGCATATAATTGTGAAGCTGCCTTTTGAATCATTGTTTGATCTATTTCTTCATCCTCTGATTGAGTATCGATGCCAGCTCCTTTTATGGCTTCGAACCTATTGGGTTTTAAGATCATATTTTTAAAATCATCAATCCTGTGTCTGGAATCAACCATAAAGGGTTTGCCTGCATTTTCTGCTATTTGGTTGAGCTGATCACGTAAATACTTAACTCCCAAAATTCCACACTCGAACTGATCCTGCAGCAAAACTGCATCTACCTCTTCTATTAAATTTTTAATGGTGGATAGTTGGCTTTTAATAAAATCTTCCGATGGAAGCGTGTAATTGTCAAAATCAAGACGAGAATCTTCCTGTTTACTTTCACTGGAATGAAGAATTGGCTTAATATAGGCTGGGGTTATCCTATCTTTCAAAGATTGTGCATAATCTGCATGAATTCCTCTATCTCTTAATTCCTTTTTGAGTATTTCACCTCTCCAGTCATCTCCCATCAGAAAATACCCGTAAACATCCAATCCAATGTCGCTGGCATTCCAGGCTACGGTTCCGGAAGCGCCGGGGGTATATCGTTCATCTACAATAGGTCGTGGAAATCTTGGGGTTTCCAAAGAAAGAGTGGACAGGGACATATCTGCCTCCCAATAACCATCCACGCAAAAATCACCTATAATCAAAACTTTTTTTTCCCGGGATCTTTCCAGGATATCTTTCAATCTTGCTTTCTTTAATGTTTCCATAAATACTATATATTAATTGTTTTAAACATGCCGACCAATATGTCTCTGGTATTTCCCCACTATTCAAGCGGTTAATTTATTCAGAATAATTATTAAATGATTACTCATATACCAGTTGTTCTTCTACAAGCTTATATAATGCCGGAATGGTTTGCAGATGATTGCCCTGAATATATATGCCCTCTCCTTCATAGGCCTGAGGTATTCGGGTAACTACACTCTTAAAATCCCTGTAATAATACTGTTCTTTCGTATTGTCGGGAAATCTATCAGGTACCGATCTTATATCAAAATCTGCAGTATTCAGATGACGGATCTTATATCCCGCATTGGAAACCATGGAAACGGCTTTAAGAAGTACTTCAGGTCCGGTTATTGCAGTCCCTGCATTAATATACATTCCCCCGGAATTCAATTTGGTGACCTCATGGGTGAAGATATCAAAATCAAAGCCGCTTGTTTTTCCCTTGGCCGAGGCACTAAAATTGAGATGCTGATCAATTATATCGGTTCCAATAGTAGCATGGACCGTTACAGGTATATTCTCTTTATAAGCCGTATAAACAATGCTTTTTTCGGCATGGGGAAAACGGACCGAATAACCTTCCTCTAAATCCCTGTGGTGCAGTTTTTCTCCTGCAATCAAAGCCCCCAATGATTCTCCATACCCCAGGTTATTTTCTGCTCCCCACCTCAGGGCATCGTTGATATATTTTCCCGTTTCATAGGCAAATCCAAAATCACCAGAGGACAAGCCGTTGGGAACATCCTCACTCGTTTCTCCGATAAGGGCAAACTCGAAGTCATGGATTGAGGCTGCTGTGTTCATGGAAAGCACAGTTATTATCCCTTTTTTCAGCCATTCTATTATAATCGGAGACAATCCATTCCGGATGGGATGGGCGCCCATCATCCAAAAGACCGGTTGATTGTTGTTGTAAGCATGAACAATTTTGCCAGCAACAGATTGTAAGCCCTCCCGGTTTTTTATCGTGTAGGTTTTTTCCCTGCATGCCTTTAAATCAATAAATGCGTTAACCGAAGCCTTGTTACGGCGCTGTGCTATCGGATAGGTCTGCAATCTCTGCCGATCAAAGACCTCGTATTTTCCATTGTATGAATCCATAGATACTATATTTAAATTAAATTAGAACAAGCCCTTCTCAAAGTCAAAGATTCAACAAGTTTCATCCAAAAGGTAAGATATCAGCTTTTCGTGCTCCGAAAAGTCCGTAACCATCAGGTCGGCTCCCGCATCAATTAATCTTTGGCGCTTATGGGCATTCATGTTGTAAGCGTTATTTTCCACGGAAGCAACTCCCAGGGCAATGGCATTAATATCCTTTGCATTCCGGATTTCTACCACACCGTCTCCGACAATCATCAATTCACTGCCACTTAAATTATAATCCTTCAAAATCTGCTGAATGACCATCTCTTTTGAAAAATTTTTATAATCCCTCAAAGCACCAAAAATTCCTCCCTGCTTAAAATACGAAGCTACACCCAGTACTTCAGCCTCATGAATAACGTATTCCACATCGGTGCCACTAGCCAGATACAGCTTAACATCAGAATTATACAAATCACTGAGAAAATCAATTGCTCCGTTAACGGTGAGGTCTTCACCTGTAAGCTCACCTGATTCGAGCCTGGCGATTCTCTCCTCGACTATCGGGTTTAATTTTTCATAGTAAAGATCTTTATATTCTATGGGATCCCGGGGATTACCCCCTCGTTTTTTGACTTCTTCTGCAAGCTGCATCATTTGGTAAATGGTCTGCTTCCCGGTAAGGTGATCCACAAAATGAACCACCATATCTTCAATATCTTTCCTGCTCTCACTGGTTCCAGTCTCCATCAAAATATCCACCATCATGGGAACCATAACATCCTGCCATCCGTCACGAATTAAAGAAATCGTTCCGTCAAAGTCAAATACGGCATGTTTGATTTTGCCCCGCTGAATATGGGGTTTGATAATTTCAATGTCTGTATTTTCCAATTTCATATATCCTTCATTCTTATCTAAAGAAAAATATCACCTATAAATCCTATAAAATAAATACTGTTTCAGTTTCCGCTCAAATCACGGTAATACAAATCTTTTGCTTCAATTTTCTGACCCGGATCATGTCCCTGAATGGCGAAATGCCCCTGTGTATATTCTGTGTCGTGACAATCCGTCATTAACTTATCATTTACCCAAATCTGAAGATGGTCACCAACAGCTTTAATACGCAATGAAAACCACTCGTTATCTTCGGTGATGAGTTCCCCGGCCTCACAAGTTGGATTGCCGGGTTTCCACAACCAGCCCGTAAAGGCATCGCTGTGATTATCAACTTGGGCTTCGTAACCGCGGGGAAATCCGTCAGGATTATCTTCCGGAGGATGGCTTCTGAAATAAATCCCACTGTTCCCCTCTTTACTGATGCGGAATTTTCCCTTGAATTCCAGATCGGATAAAACGGGCTCGGCATAAATATGCCCCAACGCCCCTTTTCCTATAAGCACTCCATCTTCCACGTACCACTGGGTTCGGCCACGAATAAACCAACCTTCCAGATTCCGGCCGTTGAAAAGCGATACCCATTCTGCCTGGGTTGATTGAGTTCCCGTGGAACCTTCTTCCCGGTCATTTTGCATAGAGATGGCAAAAAAACCAAGTAACAATGCGAAAAATACAATTAAAATTACTTTTTTCATAGTTTGAGGTATTTAGTTGATAAATTTATTAATATTTTATTGTATTTCAAATGGGTTAATTATGTTTTTGAGGACTGCTTATTACACCCAAATACCGTCCCAACCAATAAGGCAACAGCCAAATATCACCTGCGCTATATTCCGAACTCCCATTATTGCCTCCGTCAAGTTGGAACCTATTGCTGTTGTGTCGATTGATGGGTGACTCATCAGGAGGCAAAACTTCAGCTATGGTTTGATTCCTGAAATTCTGTTCGATGAACTCGAGATCCTTTCTGTGGCTATTCTTAATGTCCCAGGTAATCAGATCGAGCGGATGTTCCTGAAGATACCATATCGCTTCTTCAAGATCGAATTCATTGCTTACCATCGCAGTGAAAAGGTTCCAAAGTCCTTCCTTTTCAGGCCTCTCATGTTCCCAATGGTCAATGATTGCCTTTCTGTATTTGTCTTTTAAGGTATCATTAAAAGCATACCGGTATAAGCCCCAGTAACCCATATAGTACATCTCATCATCGGAATGATTCCAGGATTCGGACAACATCTTGCTCCATTCATCAGCACTATCAGGTGCCTGGCCAATTTTTTCCATGGGCCGCATAAGATTATCCAGATAACCATGTTTATCCATCAATTCAAAAGCCTTTTTCTTGTATATATCTTTTCCTGTAAAATGATAGGCGGTTTGCAGCATGGCAATGATGTTTGAAGAATTGAGCTTGCGGTCTCCTACCATTTTGGGTTGGGCATTTACATATTCCGGATTCCATTTTCCCCAGGTTGTGGGTTTACCATCATAATCCACAAGATAAAAATCGTTGTCCACAACATGTTGCATCAATTGATCGATAAGTCTTACTGCCTTTGTGCGAAGCGACTCCTCATCAACAAGTTCTGCAAGAGCTCCGAAGGCGAAGATATGGCCAATGGCTTCATCGCTGCTGGTTGTGGCTTTCCAGTCCCATTCCGGGTCTGTTGAGTGTTGCCATCTTTCAGGATCAGACAAAACATCAATATAACCACTGCGTTCAAAAGACCGGGAGGGAAAGCCCTGTAAAGGATTAATGGTGTAGAGACGCTCCATGGCCTCAAGCGATTCCCTGCAATTTTGCAAAGCCTCATCAGAGCGGGTAACAGCGTATCTGAAAACCTGGCTGCCAAGATACATGGCGGTCCATAACCCATCATTATCAGAATCATTCAAAAAGCCGGTTGATAGATTGCCGTGATCCATGCCACTTAAAGTAGCATTAAACCCATAACGGATATGCCGGCGGCGCACCTGTTGTTCAAAATACATCGCTTTTTTTCTCAAGGTCATCTCTTTAAAACATATCTTTCCCAATCCTTTTTCAGTTAAAATTAAAACTGACTGATCCGGACCTTTGGCAATATCAATCACCTTATTCCCCGGTAACCATCGTTGACCATAATAATAATTGAATTCACCATCGTCTCTCAACATAAATGCACCTTGGGGAGAGCCAAACCAAACGTGCCCGTTGATTTCCTCCACTACTGTGATCTCGGGACACGGTAACGCTCTGTGGGTTTTACCCGATTGCTCTTTCTTAAGATTATTGATTTCAATATATCCATTATCGGTTCCAATGATGGTTTTGCTGTTAAATCCTGCCAGATCGAAGGAAGTAAAATTGTCTCCTTCAAAAATAGTTTTTAGTTTATGGTCATCAGGATTAAAAGTTGCAAGGGTATTATGCCCTAATATCCAGAACTGGTTATTTCTGGAGGTGTACTTAATATCAATAATCCGGTCGGATATTTTTCCTTTCCAAAGTATTTCCGAATCACGGATTAGCCTCAGTTTTTTCCCATCAGAAACAAGGAACAGGAAATCTTTGCCACCAGCGAAGATTTTTGCTTCCGGCATCTCATGTTCAGAAAACAATGTTCCTGCCCAGGCATTGCTTAACAAGGCTTCGTCATCAAGGTAAACAAACTGATCCCGATAGGTTTTTATATCCCTGATATTTTTGTCTGAAATAGGTCGATAAGAACGATCTACTTCAAGCTTACCGGGATAAAGAAACTCCCCTGCATGAGGTTGAAGCAAACCATTGGAAAAAAATATCTTAATAACACCGTTTCGATCGGCACAAACTTTTTGCAGATTGGTCTCCTGTTTATTGAAATAATATTTAACGCTATAATCCTGTAAAAAAAGGACATCTTTATGAACAGGCTTTTGCGACTTCTGGGCATTGCTCCGCTGAAAAACCAAAGCCAGAGAAAAAACAACAATAAAAAACAAACAACACTTGGTTTTCATAAATCACTCCTATTTAAAAATTATTCTATCTTTTGGTTAATATACTACAGCCTGATTTTAACGTTTTATCACCCAAACATCTGATATATGGGAATATTCTCGCCAATTAAGATGTGACTCTTCGGGAATATCAAAAGTGATACGCATTTTCCCATCCCGAGTGATGTATTTGGGAACGATAAACTCTTTGAACTCTCCTCTCCCTTTATTATATATGATAGGCTCCAGACGTCTCCCATCTGCTCGTATCAGGGCATCACCCTGCCCGCAGACCCGAATGAGATAGTACGCTTCAAAATCCAAGTTTTCATATTCCAAAACCGGATTATTCTGAAAAAGCTGAGAAGATAGCCTGGCCCGGCTATATCCGTTATTCCACCAGGCAACATCAGTGGCATCAAAAGATTTGCTCACCACTCGGGGGCCTGTTTTAATGTTGGAAACATTATCATAATAGTTACCTTTCCCGGGATTTTCCCAGGTTCTTATAATCTTCAGCCGTTTCAGTTTATCCTGTTCACTCTCCATTTTTCTTATTTTTTCAAACTCGTCTGTCAGCCACCATCGATTGTTAAGAGGGTAATTCGCGAATTGAAGGATACATCCTCGTTCCGCCCCCGAAGCCTGGTACTTGGGAACACTGGTTTGCAATCCGCATGAATAAAATAACTCATCGCAATAACTGACAATCTTGTCATAACGATCTTGAGCAACAGGCTCCGAATCGGCTTTGTTAATAATGTCCAAAGCCTTGGTCATGGCTTTATCTGAACCAATCTTTTGGGCCTTTGCAAGAACTTTATTGGCCTTTTTTTCTAACCCCTGCTCGTAAATCTTTCTTTTTCGCTGATAGGCATCATAATAAGCACGCAATCCCAACATCTGCCAACGCCAGTTATCAGCCAGTTGCGGATTTTCTTTATTCAATTCCTGCCAATATCTTAAGGTAGTCTCTATACAACCGTTCTCAATAATCGGACCCTCCCAGTTCTGTTCAAGGGCAAGCACGCCCTCGGCTGCTGTTTCAGCAATTTCAGGGCTAAAAAAGAATCGGGAATATTCAGTCAATATTTCACGAAACGGTTTCTCAATATTCCAACCACGCATACTCCATATCACCTTATTTACATCATCATGGCATCCGTCTGAATAGGAAATAAATCCATCCGTAAATTGTGCATATTTTTGATGGATACTTGCATAGTAACTTGGCTGAGGATTAATCCCCTCCCTTCCAAG
>JAGXLC010000124.1 GCA_018334875.1 Bacteroidales bacterium
ATTGCAGGCTGAATATCGCTTTCAACAAACAAAACACTGTCTGGCCTGTTAAACAACCATGACATCATAAACATGCAATTATGAGGGATGACCACCAATTGCCTGTAACTGAATTACTGGACCAGTATAATCAGGGACAACTGCAGGCCTATGACCAGTTATTTTCATTGGTATACGACCAATTGAAGAAGGTAGCCCACAACATCAAATTCGGCCGGTCTGAATTCGAAACGCTCAACACCACCGCCCTGGTCCATGAAGCTTATATCAAATTGTTCAACCACCGGAACCTGAAATGGGAAAGCCGCAGGCATTTTTACAGCCTGGCGGCTAAGGCCATTCGCCACATCCTGGTGGACTATGCCCGTAAAAAACTGGCCCTCAAACGCCGTCACGATCAGGTGGAACTGAAAGAAGAACCCGCAATCCATCTGAGTTATAAGACGGCCGAAGAGATTGAGTCACTGGAAAAGGCATTGAAAAAACTGGAGCAATACAACAAAACGGTGCTTAAGATAGTGGAATGCAGATTCTTCGCCGGGATGAGTATTCAGGAGACTGCCAATACCCTGAATATCTCCCCTTCCACCGTCAAACGCAACTGGTCCATGGGCCGGCTTTGGCTGCACCGGGAAATAAAAAAGCTTCAATCACCATCACTGAATAAAATCATGAGGTAAGATGGAGTTTATTCGCCATGATATTTGGGAGTCCATACAACATCTTCTTCCTGAGGATTTGGATTCCGACATAGAGGTGAAAAAGGCCCTGGAACGCGTGAAAAAGCGCTTTCCCGATTATTATTTACAGATACGGGAACTCTTTGCCAGCCACGACTCCGCCTCCAGGTATTTCGGGAATCTCAATCAGAGCATCATGCAAAGTGCGCAGCCCGAAGACCAAATCCTGGAAAAAGGCGACCAGATAGGAACATACCGGATCATTCGCCTGATATCCTGCGGGGGCATGACCCATGTATATAAGGGTGAACGATCGGATGGGGATTTCAACCAGGTTGTGGCCATCAAGGTGATGAAGCAGAACATCTCCGGTGAACTGCTCAAGGAATATTTCCAGCGGGAAAAACAGATCCTGGCCGACCTGAACCACCCCAATATAGCCAATATATACGACGGAGGCATAACTAAAGAGGATAGACCCTACCTGGTGATGGAATACATCGCAGGATTACCGGTCACCGAATACTGCGATAAAAACCGCCTTACCATCGAACAACGCATTAGACTGTTCCACCGCATCTGTCAGGCCGTTAACCATGCCCACCAAAACCTGATCATTCACAAAGACCTCAAGCCAGCCAACATCTTTGTTGATGAGCATGGCCACATCAAACTCATGGATTTTGGAGTAGCCCATATCCTGGATGAGTCGCAGTATAGCACTGTTGAAGGGATCAGAGCCTTCACGCCTGCCTGGGCCTCCCCGGAACAAATAAAAAACCAAAAGATCACCACCGCCTCCGACATCTATCAGCTTGGGCTGCTATTCTTCCGATTAATCATCGGAGTGCATCGCGATGAGCTGGATGAAGGCTTCTTCTCAGGAAAAACTCACCTCTCTCAATCGGTGGGGATCCGGAAAAATAAGGATCGAATCCTCTATACCCGCAAATTGAGCCGGCTCGGGGATTATGATAAAAAAATCCGGGGTGATTTGCAGGCCATAATGATCAAAACCCTTCAATCCAAACCTGACGAACGCTATGCTTCGGTTCAGGATTTACGTCATGACCTGCAGCATTTCTTTGACAAACAACCCCTCAGTGTGCGGAAACCCACTTTCTTCTATATCTTTTCAAAATATTGCCGGAGAAATCGTCTGAAAATCAAGATTGGTGCTGCTGCATTGATCATCTTCTTCATAATCAATATACAACACAACCATCAATTAAACCACGAGCGCAATATCGCTCAAAAAAATGCCGTAAAAGCCAGGTTTGAAGCAAAGAGAGCCGAAAGCGTCATCTCCTATATGAAAAGCCTCATCGGAATGGGGAACCCCTATATCAATGACAAGCAGGATCTCAGCCTCGATAAAATGCTCTCCACCGGTTACAGCAACTTAATCCACACCAACAATATAGAATCACACACCAAAGCAGAAATACTGCTCACCATGGGCGAGGTGTTCCGGGAAAGGGGAGATTACAGAAAAAGCCACCAGGCCATCAAACGGGCACTGGCCATTAAGCTTTCCCTATACCCCAACCAGCATGAGGAGATGAGCAGCGTTTATTCCCAGCTCTCCAGGACCCACCTCCTTGCGGGCCGGCTCGACAGCGCCAGGTATTACATTGATCAGGCTTTACGAATCGATACCCTGACAGGACCTCTGAACAACCGTTCCTTTGCGGAAAACCTTGAACAGCTGGCCAATGTACTTTATCATGAATCACGCTACCAACGGGCAATGAACATTTATCACCACGTGTTCAGGAATCTGAACACCTTTGCTACCGATAACCGCAAGCACCAGGCACGGCTGTTCTCCTCCATCGGCGATACCCACCATCAGATGGGGCAATACGACAGTGCCAGGATATACCTGCACCGGGCGAAAAACCTACACAGCCAGTTTACCGATTCGTCAGCAGCCTATATCGTAGATGACCTCTCCATGCTGGCCAACACCTATTTGAGAACCGAATCGCTCGATTCAGCCGAGTTTTTCATCCAGCAGGCGCTCAGTAAAGGTATGAAGATCTATGGAGAAAACTCAGGGGAACTTGAATATATACTGGCCCTGGCTTCACGAATCGCTAAAAAGCAGCAAAAATACAGGCAAGCCCTCTCCTATGCAAAGAAAGCTTTGACAATCAACACCAATCAGTTCGGGCCCAACCACATCTATACGGCTCAACGCATGAATACAGTGGGATTGGTTTACCGGGACTTCGGAAAAATGAAACAGGCCGAGCATTATTTTCGAAAAGCACTCGAAATAAAGGAACAATATTATCCCAATGAAAAAAAATCCATCTCCATCGGACAATACAACCTGGCTGTTTCCCTGCTCAGACAAGATCAACACAAGGCAGCCATGAAGCTTTTGAAAAAAGTCAGGACCTTCGAAAAGCAAATTTATCCGGAGGATCATCCTTACCGGGCCTATACCCTAATCCAGCTGGCAAGAGGTCATCTCGAGCTGAGCCAGATGGGACGGGCATCGCGGAATATGTATCGGGCATATGAAATCGTTCAAAGCGGGTTGAACAGCATCCATTCCCTCAGGGGTACATGCGCGGAAGTGATGGCCGAATACTTTATCAAGGAGCAGAAGTGGGCGTTGGCCAGCCAATATGCCGCTGAAGGGATGACCATATATTCCGAACTTTACGGCAACCAGCACTGGAAATACGCTTACACTTCTGCTCTCAAAACCCTCGCAGAGGGGGGTGCCCGGGGTACAGACGCAACAGACTCCCCGGCTTATGCCTCTGCTTTTGATATGATCAGGGAAGATCCTCATGCAGATCCCTACTTCCTGGGCCAACTCCGGAATCTTTCCACCTACTTCCCCTGACCACGCACCGAAAATGATCAGGACATGGACCCTGCCGCACTTGATCTTCTCCGGGAAAACAAATTAAAACATGAGGGTCACTCCGATCGTGCCATATCCGAAGGTGCCACGACCACCCTCGAAATAAGCGGCCAGGTTGTTGGAGAACTTGTAACGAAATCCTGCCACAGACCCCAGATTGGTAGCAAACTTATCATCATAGTAGCCTTCATAATAATCATCGCTGCTGCTGAACGACCTGCGCTCAAAGATCAGCATCAAAGAAATGTAGAAATCCCATTTCTCCTGATCGATCTCGGCATCGGTCAGCTCATTCAGCAAAGGAATATAATGATAAGAAGCCCGGGCACCAAAATTTAGAAAAGTCCACCGGTACCTGTAGTCGCTCACACCCTCATAACGGTAGCTGCTGTAGCCGATAAATCCCCCTGCACTGATCTCATCTGCTACAAATGTCTCATAGGCAGCAGATAAGGGAAGGGTGAATCCTACGCGGTTACCAACGTATCCATAACCATAATAACCAAAGGAAAATCCACCCTGTAACAGCTGACTGTAAGGCCGTTCATAGGTTTGAACTGTGTCGGACTCCTGCGCCTGGAGGTTGAATGCCAAGAGAATCCAGGCTAACAATGCAAATGTTAACACGAAATGTTTCATCATAGTTTGCTTATTTATATTATACATGAAATTTACTGAACATCAACTGAAAAGTCAATAGCTGATGCTTCATAAATGTATCTACCCAATGTTTTAATGAACCTAATAAATGGGTTGTGCCATAAATGGTACCTGAATGGTTCCTATCAAAAGGATATAAGATTCTTTGAACAATTGTGGATGATAAAAGGCTTATATTTCCGTTAATGACCCAACGGTCTTACAATGGTAAACACGAAAAAAATCAACGAACGGATCACATTCCTGTCATTTTTTTCAAAATTTTTTTCAAGTTGTTAGCTTTCTCCCTAGAAAGGGACCATTTTTAGCTAAAATAGTCTCAGGCCGGGGAAACACTTCCAAAGAAGTCAAATTATGGAAAGCAAAGGATGATCCTTCAATATTACAATAAATTGACATATTTAAATATATTGAACTTTTTTGGCAAAATGATTGTACCCTAATCTATAAAATGTTACCTATGAAAAAAACATCCATACTAACAGGTATCCTGATGGTGATGATCACCATCGCCAGCGTGGCACAGGAAAACGTCGAGAAGGAAAAGTTTTATTTTTCCAAAACCCTAACAGCCACAATGGATGAAGCCACACAGCAGGTGAAAGCTTCGCTTAAAGAAGAGGGTTTCGGCATCGTCACAGAGATTGATATGCATAAAACCCTGGAAGAAAAGCTGGGTAAAACCATGAATACCTATCGCATTCTGGGAGCGTGCAATGCCAGGTTTGCCTGGCAAACCCTTCAAAAAGAAGAGAATATTGGGGTTTTTCTCCCCTGTAAGGTGCTGGTCAAAGATGTGGGTGGTGGGAAGACAGAAGTTGTTGCCGTTAATCCCTCACAACTGATGGAAATGCTGAATAACCCCGAACTGGAAGGGATTGCCGATGAAGTTACTTCAAGATTCAAAAATGCGCTTGAAAAGCTATAAGCCATCGGCAAAGAACGAGGCTTAATTCATTCGAAAACAGCTTTTAACGCTCCTCTGCAAGGAGAACTAAAAGCTGTTTTTTGTTAAGATTCCTCATACTACCACGCTTAGCGGGGTTATTTGCACGCGGCAGCAGGGGAATGCTCTTTTAAGGCTGGTAATCTCTCCGGGGCTCAACGGTCCATGACCGCCGGGCGCCCGGAAAGATATCAGAAACCCTAAGGCATCACCACATCATTGAACTCGGCATTATTGCTGAAGGTATTGTTGGCTGCAGCGGAAGTGACATCGTTGATGGTTCCGCCTTCCCAATAAATGGCATATCCTCCGCTATTGGATATGACAGAATTGTTTACCGAGACATAGGGTGCGTCATCATTATCGCCGCCCAGTGCGGTAAAATAATTGGGACCGGCAAAATTCATCTCGGACCCGCCGGCATAATCCAGGGTCACGTAACTCAGGCTATTGCGGGCGTCGGATGAGGCAATCCATAATCCTTCCCAGCGTATCTGGCCTGCTTCATTGGAGGAGGTCAAAGTAATCCCATCGGTGGCGGTACCATCGGCCACGAAATAACCTGAATTCTGTATCTTAAGCTTGCGGTCTTCATCAAAGGCCATATGAACACCCGGGTTCAGGGTCAGCCCGTTCTCGGCGTATACATCACCCGTAATCCGATAACGGGCATCACCACTGAGATTTAACCACGTCGCCTCTTCCGTAAGGGTACTGCCATAAACGTGTATGCCGTCCCATTCATTATTGCTAAAGGTGGTAGCGGCGTCGATCATGCCGGCCTGATTGGCCATCAAAGCGACAGGAACAACATTCTCCTCAAAGTTGTTGGAGCTGAAACTGACGAAGCTACCTGTTTTTACATAAATCCCATAATCCTTGCTGTTGCTGATGGTGGCCTGGGCCAGGCCAATCTGGCCATCCTCTATGCCTATGGCTCCGGCATAGTCATATCCGCTGAAATTCCACTCACTATTACCGGCAAAGGAGATCTCCACATTGGATAGTTGATTTCTTGAATCGTTGCTGTTCACATAAATGCCTTTCCAGTAAATGCCGGAGGAAGCTTTCTTGCTGGTGAATACAATGCGGTCCTGTTCAGCAGCATCGGCTTCCAGCACACCATTGCTATAGACCCTGAGAGCTATATCTTCTTCAAAATCAAAAGAGGCGCCGGGTTCGATGATCAGGTGTGATTGTAAATTCACATGACCGCTGACTGTATACCGGGCTTCTCCTGCCAGATCGGGCCAGGTGGTTTGCGTGGAAGCTTCCAGGGCAGAAGAATAAATCTGTACGGCCGAAGA
This sequence comes from Bacteroidales bacterium, assembly GCA_018334875.1. Lineage (NCBI taxonomy): Bacteria > Pseudomonadati > Bacteroidota > Bacteroidia > Bacteroidales > Bacteroidales bacterium. The sequence goes on from JAGXLC010000124.1 coordinate 6,478, forward strand.
GGGATCAGAAAAGGAAGTACCCCCATCCAACTGACCGGCTTGTTCCGCATTGATACGGATGGCATACCGGGTGTTGTCAATAAAGGAATTTTGCGTGAACCCGTCCAATTCACCACTATGTAAAAACAGGCCGTAACCGCCGCTCTGTTCCACTGTTGTATTGAGCAGGCTGAGCTTTCCTCCTTCAATACCGATGGCTGTGGTAAAATCCGGACCGGAAAATCCGATTTCTGAATTGCCGGCATGAAGGATGTGGGTATGCTCCAGCTTGTTCAGCGAATTGGAGGAAGTCACTTTGATGCCTTTCCAAAGCAAACCCGCCGCTGCATTGGTATTATCAAAGATAACAGGAGAAGCGGCAGTCCCCTCAGAGATCAAGGCACCTGCATCATTGACATAAAAACCCTTATCCTCATCAACATGAACGAGCACGTTTGGCTCAATCTGAAGCTGGGCTTTCAGATCTACATGCCCGGTAATATGATAATCAGGAATATCCGGATCCGAAATGTGGTCTTTCCATATCATATCTTCAGCAATCTCCCCACTTACTTCGATGGGAGTAGCTGAAGCAGCTGATACACTTACCGTTACCTGATCAGAATCCTCCTGGTTCCCATTGGTGATGACCAGCTCAATGTTATAGTCCCCTTGAACATCGGGAGTAAAAGAAGGTGTCGCCGTGTTGGCATCCTCCAGCTGGACATCGCTTTCCGATGGTATACCGGAGAATTCCCAGAAATAGGTGAAACTACCTTCAGATGAGGAGGAGTTGCCTCCATCAAGCTGAACAAGCGCTCCAACCTCCGCAGAGAAATCCAAACCCGCATCGGCTTCCAGGGTGATTTCATCTTCTTCATTCGTCTCATCGACCAACTCTTCACAGGCTGATAAGGTTAGCAGGAATATTCCTGCTATTACAGCCAGAAACTGAATCTTTCTTAACATAACTGTTGTTTTTTAGTTTAACAATTGAATACTGAACCCCACCTTTATCAAAGGGCTCCATTGATTAATCACGTAAAAAGCTGCAAGGTGGGTCATAATTTTTTTATTTTTTTACGGCTTTGATTTTTCAGCTTTTTTGGGTAAATTGGTATAGAATAGCATTCTATAACCCGATCTCGCAAAGAATTTTGGAATTTAAAAAACAATTGTTATGGAAAAGAACTACAGAAGAACACCTGATATTTACATCATCGTATTGATCGTAGGTTTGATCGTGGTAATCGACAGCTTTCGGATAGAAAATTTCGCATGGTTATATGACGGGATCAAATTTCTGATTGCCCTGCTGGTAGCTCTTTACGGATTATGGGGTTTGTTGGTTCCTTATGCTGCCCTTACCGGAAATAAACTTCGGATCAATGCCACCATATTCAAAACCAAGGAATTTGACCTGGAGAAAGATACTACAATCGACTTTGATCAAAGGCTGGATACTATAGAGATAAAGGATACCCACAAAAGCCACCTGGTCAGTACCCGAAACATCAGTAAAAATGCGCGGGGACAGTTCAAGACCGATTTGAAGGAGCACACCCAGGGGAAAAAAACGGAAGATCAGCAGAAAGAAAATCAGGAGGAATAAACAGCTAAAAGACTTCCCGCGGCCAACAGAAGGCCTTTCCCATTCACTTCTCCGGCCGTGGTTCTAATGTAAACCAAAACTGTCCGGGAGCAGGATACGAAATACCCTATCTCCCGGAGTGCTCCTTCTTGAGGGATCCGGAGTAAGCGGATCTTAAAACAAGTTGCTACTCATAGCGAAGGGCATGGGCCGGGTTAAGTGGTCATACCGGCAGGCTGCCTGCTGCCAGGGTAAGCCCATCCATGTACCATCCGGTTACAAGAATACCTGCAAAAGGATGAAAAAATCTCCCTTACAGGTAATTACTAGTGTTTGGCCTTTCCCGCCATTGAGCTGGGCATTGTTGCATATATTGCCCTTTACCTGCTGTATTTTCTGCTTCTCTATTTTGCCGGTGACCTTCCGCTGGTGTTTCTGATCAAGGGCCACCTGGAAAAAAATGATAAGGATCATAATCATAATATATTCAGAAAAACCGGACTCCGCAACCGCGTGCAGCTGGTACAGATATTCGGTGTTGCCTCTGGGGAAAAAAGTGTACTCTGACGACGACACAACCAACCCTTCAAAGAGGCACCAGGCTGAATGGAAAGGATGACAATTTCCCGGCGATTTTTTAAATTAGGAGCTCCCGGAAAAAAGATTGTTGGATAAGCAAAAATAAGAGGAACTCAAAAATTTAAACAACTGATTATGAGAATAAAATGGGGTATCATAGGAACCGGTTTTATTGCCGGTAAGTTTGCCGAGGATTATCGGTTTGTAAATGAAGGTGAGATCATGGCAGTGGCTTCCCGTTCCGGGGACCGGGCTGATGCGTTTGCCGGGAGATATGAAATTCCAAGGTCTTACGATGGTTACGATCAGCTTCTAAAAGACCCTGACATCGATGTGGTATACATAGCCACCCCCCACTCCGAGCATTATCACAACACCCTGAGTGCCCTGCAGCATGGTAAAGCTGTGTTGTGTGAAAAACCCGCGGCCGTCAATGCGTTGCAACTAAAAGAGATGATCGATGCAGCCCATCAAGAAAATCTGCTTTTTATGGAGGCCATGTGGACCCGCTTTTTACCTGCCATACAAAAAGCCCGGGAATGGGTCGAGAAGGGGCAAATCGGCAATGTACAACTGATCCAGGCGGATTTTGGTGATCCCTCGCCTACCCGGCCCCAGCAAAGGCTTTACAACCCTCAACTGGCTGGTGGAGCATTGCTGGATATCGGCATCTATCCGCTGGTATTTGCCAATACCATGGCCGGGGCAATATGCAGCGAAATTCACCCTAAAGCCACATTAGGAGAAACAGGCGTTGACGAAACCACCGGTATGATCCTGCGCTACGAAAATGGTGCATTGGCCCAACTTACTTGCTCCATCAAGCATCCTACCAGCCATAAGGGACTGATATACGGCAGCAAGGGATACATCGAGATACCCGATTTTTGGAGAGCCCGCAAAGCCATTCTCAAAGATGGGCGAAAAATCCTTGAATGGACCGATGAACGGGAATCTGCAGGATTCAATTATGAGATCGAAGAAATGAACCACCTGCTTCGTGAGCATAAGAAACAAAGCGAGGTCATGCCACCCGGTCTCAGCCTGAAAAACATGGAAATGCTCGACGATATACGCAAACGCATCGGGCTGGTATATCCCTTTGAGCAGGATATCTGACAAGGAATAGAAGATGATCCGGGTTCAATTCCAAAATCGGCGATTTCCCTGAAATTTACAGGGATAAGTTGTTATTCAAATACAGGTAATGTTATCAGGCCTAATTTTTCGTATCTTTATGATCTGTTAATAAAAGCATATCCATGGCCATTAAACGTTTTGGAGTATCGCTGGATGAGCAGGTACTTGAAGAACTGGATGATCTGGTTGCCAAGCACCATTTCCCCAACCGATCCCAAGCCATACGTTACCTGATCAAAGCACATCTGATAGCCGACAATTGGCAGGAAAACAAGCAAGTGGCAGGTACCGTGACTTTATTATACGACCACCACAAAAGAGATTTGTCGGGTCAATCTACCGACATTCAGCACGATCATCATAACCTGGTACTATCCATGCAACACATCCATCTGGATCACAATAACTGTCTTGAAACCATTGTATTGAAGGGACGGGCATCCCAGCTTATAGACCTCTCCGACAAACTGATCGGATTGAAGGGCGTCAAACACGGCAAACTGGTAATGACCAGTCTGGATTAATTTTTTTTACACCCATGGTAACACGATTTTAGTAATGGTAACATTTCAATCCATGTCATCTGTCCGAAAGAGCTATCCTTTTCAAGCCGGCCATCTGAGAAAGGCCATACGATCCCTGATGATTTCATCTGCTTTGCTGGTGATTATTCTGTTGATGCCAGGATGCAAAGGCCATCCAAGCCATCAAGCCGATCCGGGAAACACCATCCCGGTAGAAGATATGCTGGGAAGGAAGACAAAGGTACCGGCAAAGATAGAAAGCATTGTGGGTATTGGTCCCGGTGCTCTGCGCCTGCTGGTTTATATGCAGGTAACCGATCGGGTGGCCGGGGTAGAAG
>JAGXLC010000125.1 GCA_018334875.1 Bacteroidales bacterium
CCGATCGGGCACGTTTTTATATATTAAGAGACATTCTAAAAGAATACAGTATTGATTTCTCAAGCCACTTCTCTATGAAAGATTTGATCGGATTAAGTACGGACGCTTTTCTCAGGAAAAACCTTAAAAGCCTGACCTCAAATCAGATTGATAGTATCGTACAAAAAAAACACCGCTTACATTTCACCAATCTGGAGGAGTATGTTCTGCCTTTCCCGGGTATACACGAAACCCTCCGGGACCTTCATTCCGGATTTGATCTGGTAATGGTTTCCGCAAATCCGTATAAAAACCTTATGATGCTGTTAAATCATCTTGAAATCAAACAGTATTTCAAATGGATCTTTGGCCGGGAGATATGTGAGAACGATAACCTTGAGAAGACCTACTTCCCGATTGCATCCAAAATCCAAAAAAAGGTCTCGGAATGTATGGTTATTGAAGATTCGGAATATGGAGTAAATGCTGCCAAAAGGGCTGGTTATTATTGTATTCGTTTTGATCCGCACAATCGTTTTGAACCGGGTCCGGAAAATGATAAGGCCAAAAATCATTTTGATCTTAAAAAGAAAATTGAAAAACATGCTATGCATTAGATATTGTCTGTTCATAAAATCAAAGAGATTTGAAAGAGTCTCGTCTAGAATGTTCGCTGGCAAGGCTTGCGAGTTTTGAATGCCGAATGTAGAGACGTACGGCCGTACGTCTCTACCAAATATAATCGACTGGCATGAAAAACGAGCGTAACGCAGCCAGCGGATATTATAGACAGACTCTAGATATTTAATAAAAATCTTCCGTAACCTCTTCCCTCAAACTTTTAATCGCTTGATGAACCAAATTCCTTACAGATTGTATATTAACCTCCATCACTTCAGCTATATCCGTATAATCCAACCCCAAAAAGAACCGCATAAGTAATGCCTGCTTTTGTCTTGCAGGAAGCTCGTCAATCAGGGTTTTAAATTTCCTTTTTCGCAGGAGCCCCCATTCTTTATCATCGACGGAATCTTCTAAAGAATTTTCAGTCAGTTCCAGGGTGGTATAAATATTTTCATCTATTCTGAAAGAAAAATCATATTTCAGCTTACGGAAGATTTTTCTGCGTAGGGAGGCAACCAGATAGAGCAATATATTGTCCGTATGGCCCAATCTGTTCATATACTGCAATAAATCATAAAAGGTCTCCTGAATACAGTCTTTCACAAAATCTTCATTGTGTTTGATCTTTAAGCCATAATTCAATAAGCGGGGATAATAATCTTTATATATTTGTGCTATGGCCTGCTGATCACCATTTTTTAATTTCTTCCATAAAATCTGATCTTGACTGAGAGAAGGGATGAAGGGCTCCATAATGATTTTATTTATTTAACAAGTTTGTAAAAACATTGAAACTCCTGTCTTTTCTGATTAACCTCGGAACAATAAACATAAAGCAATATTGGATTTGTTTAAAACTTCCAATGCATAAACCTTTAGAGTCTTTATTCAAAAAATACAAACAAAAATTCCCTGGTTAAGTTCAAGGAAAATAATGGTCGGACTTTAACAAAACAACCGGAATCTAAATAGGAAAAATTAAAATTTATCTGAATCCATCAATATTTGGAATAGGGATCCGGTTAAATCAGTCTAAATTATAATTTGGGTTTTTTAAAGTTTATAGAATGTCAACCATATCATTGAATTTTCAATTTTATATCATATTTTTAACCCCTAATCTAAAAAGGCGCTCGGCTGTATTTAGTTAATTGTATGAAAATTATCTATTGAATTTCAGATATCTACTAGAGCCGCTGAGCGCCTTATCAGCCAAAATCTAATTTTTTATACCGGACTCATTAATAATAAATAGACTATGAAATATATAATTACTTGCTTACTAATCGGGTTATCGTTATCGTTAAACGCCCAGGAGGCTCAGAAAACCAACGACACCACAGATGCGCAGGAAACCCGGGAGGTTCCCAGAATTAATGAAGAAGAAAAAATAAAAGTAATCTCCGGGATGAAGGATTATGAGGAAGTTCAGGAAGCTCTGATCGTACAGCAGGATGAAATCAAAAAGGTTTCCCTGGCATTAATTGTTAAACAGGGAACGAAAAAGGGAAGAGCCAGGGAGTTGGGAGAGCATTTCCTGAACCGGGCGATGACCCATTTTGATGCAGAAAGCAAATCCGGAGAAAATGCCGGAAAATCAGTCTATAATTATATGATAAGTGTGTGCACAGACAGGGATGTAATCACGATGGGAACCAAGATACCCGGGGCAGAAACCATATCCTGGTAAAAACGATGAGGGTAAAATAAAAATTCAGAGTTCCTCTTCTAAAAAGACTCAGGAACTCTGAATTTTATTTATAAATAACAACCCATTCACTTTACGCCTGCCCCTTCTTCAAACAGTTAAATAAGCAAGGCTTTATGAAAGAGACACCAATAAAGGGGTAAGGAAATTTTATTGGACACCCATACTGCTCTTCATTTCCTCCTGTAATTTTTTCATCAGAGAGGAATCCATTTGTGCAGCTTTAGCAATTTCCTGATATTTTTGCATGGTCAATCCAGCGTCTTTTATGGCCTGCTGCATTTCCTGCTGAGATCCTTGCTGCATATTTTGTAATTTCTTTATTATACTCTGATATTGTTCCATCTCCTGCTCAGTTGCATCAGACTGACCTCCCTGCTGAGATTGCTGAGAACGATGGATTTCATTGAAACGCTTACGGTCCATGCCTTCATCTTCAATGGCTTGACCTACTTCTTTCTGCATCTCACGATTTAAAGCCTGAATCTCACTTGCTGCGGAAACAAACTGCTGAATTTCTTCATCGCTTACTTCGATATTCTGTTGTTGCTGCATTTGCCCAGGCATCTGCTGCTGACCGGAAGGTGCTTGCTGCTGCGGAGCGCCAGTTTGTTCACTGCCGTCTTCCTCTTGTTGATCTCCTCCCTGCTGACAACCTGCCAATAACATAGCTCCAATAACTAAACTTCCTAAAATTTTAAACTTCATACAATTCTCTTTTTTAATTTTACATATAATTTAAACTACGAATGACTCCCTGTATTTATTGCTTTTATTACCAATATACCCTTAAAACTTTTTACAAATATACAAACCTATCGGGTTTTGCGAAATATATTGATTATAAAATTATTTTTGTTTTGTAATGATATACTCAATGCCATAATATCCTTCCCCCTCCGCTTCAGGTAAAAATGAATCCAGTTTGGTTACGGTTCTTCCCTCCTGTAGCTCTATATTCTGATATTCCTTTTGCTGAACAAGATTATGGTTCATATCATAGATATTTACAGTTAAACGGACCGTCTTACCGGAACCCAGGTTCATAACAACAGGGGTAAGGGTATCTTCCGGTCCGTAAACAACATCTACACCGGCACTGGCTCCCACCGTATTTTGGAAGAGCATTTTATTGATGTGGTAGGCCAGTTTGGCATGACCCATATAATCAATAAGAGGTTTTTTGTAAGTAACATTGTTCGGTCCGCCATGCAAAGAACACCAGGAAAATCCGTCAATATCCATTATTCTCTGTCTTTTCATCGATTCCCATGCACTCAGCGCCTGCCAGGCCTGACTTTCCTCCCACTCGGAAGCTTCCAGTCTTCGCCCGATACTGCCTTCATCGTACCCCCATTCGTACGACTGCATCCGATACCAGGGCTTGCCTTTCACCAGGTTCCAGTTGGGCTGGCCGATAGACTCCTCGTGTTCAAAATTAAAATAAGCCCTTTCTCTGCTCTTAAGAAAACTATTATGGTACTCATCCGGGAACTCACGAATTAAATTCCATTCTTTCCCATAACCGGTGATGGATATCTGATTACCACGGGTAACATTTGGTGCTGTCCATTCGGGTGCAGGCGTGATCGGTTTACCTTCCTGATTGACCGTACCTTCATCATTGCCATATACCAACGTTTGTACATGAGAGGCATAAGAAACAATACGGCTCGAATCAACGGAATAAACAGCATCATAGATCTTTTTACAAAACCGGTTGCTGTTCCGGAGGTTATTTAAGCCATCCCATGGGTGGTTGCTGGCTTCCCACATAACAATGCTCGGGTGATTCCTTACCTGTGTGATGTATTCAGGCAATCCCTTAAAATCAATGCCCCAGGCTTCTCCGCGGGTCCATGAAGGTGTCGCCCATATAAACATCATCCCGAGCTGATCACCAATCTCTGCAAGCCGGGGATCGTTAATATTCCTTGCCGGAGGGTTGTGGGCCCATGCATGGTTATGGATGCGCATCAGATTGCCGTTCATATTTTTGATCTGAGCGATTTCCCTGACCAGCCAATCTTTGGGAGCGCACCGCGCCCATTTGGCAAGTTTCTCAATGGGCGATCTGAATCCGAAAATCTGGGCACCATTCAGCATAGACGGTCTGCCATTTACCCGGAAGGTGCCTCCTTTCTGTGAAATAGTCCGAATACCTGTGGTGATCACATAATCATCAACGGGCTGCCGGTTTTCATCCTGCAGAATAACTTCTATTTTATACAGATTCGGATCGCCGGCAGTCCATAATTCAGGATCTGCCAGGGATAATGTCTTCTCAAACTCCTCTTTCTGCCAGTCTTGCAGGGAAATTTTAAAGGTTTCGGAATCTGACGGTTCTTCCTGCTCATCAGGATACCAGGGATAACAATTGACCTGTAGGAAACCTTCAAAGGGATTATCGACATTATTAATCTTCACATTTACCTGCTGCCTGGCAGGATCGGAAATATCCTTTGTATAGGAAAACACGTCAGCAATATGAACATTAGAGGTCAGATCCAGCCACACCCTTCCGGCATACCAGCCAATATAGGGATCCTGCGGAGGATGCCAGTGACTTTTATCGGGATTGATGAAATCATTCACTTTAATGGCAATGAGGTTGGTATCATTCTTATGTAAGTATTCTCCCACTTCTTTTTTAATTGGATAACGCTTGTCGGTTGAATACATCAGCTCCCCGTTCACCCAGATGGCACCACCGGGGTCCAGCATTTCTGCGTTCAGCACTGCGCGTTGGTAACCCCCGACATACACTTTTTTACGAAGATAGAGATCCTCCTTTGCATGACGCTCGCCACCATGAACTTTAGGGAGGTCTGTGGATTGCCACAGAGAGTCATTATATCCCTGCTTATTCCAGTTTTCCATACAGGGTTTCAAAGTAAAATCCTCATCAATGAAAGTTTCCGGATAGAATGGACCCCCGGTCTCTCCGGTGAGAAAATATCCCAATCCCCAGATGCTTTTAATTTTTGTACCCCCCGTAGCAAATATAGAAAAGGCAGGTACCTGTTTGGTGGCCGGTGTCTGCAATTCCACAAATTCCGCCACTTGTTTGTCGTCCACATAAAAATTATATCGGTGATTTTTTAAGTCTACTTCCACCTTCAATGTATACCAACAGGCCTTTTCATAATGCTCGGCATGAATGGTATCAGAATCTGTAGTATAAAAGAAACGCCCATTTTTATTGAACCCTGCTGTTAAAGCCGTTTTCTCCTCATTGTTAAACATTTCCAGAAAAGCGAGAGCTTTTTGGTTGCCTACCCGCACTTTCCATTGAAAGGAGAACCTCCAGGACTGGGGGCGGATCTTCTTTGTCACACGAGCATTACGGTTAAATACCAGCGAATGATTCTCAATATGAGTGCCCGATTTACTTTTCCACCAGGCCAGTTGTTCGCTTTCCTCTTCCCGCTGACCTTCCTTATAGCCCATCCATTTCCATTCAGAGAACCTTTTCCGGGTTCTTACCTGTGGGAGGGGCTGGGCCTTGAGTTGATCCATCAGGGAAGAGACCGCTTTGTCATTAGCTGCCTCTTTATTCAGCTTGGGATCATTAAAAAACTGTTTGGCATAATCGGCATAATGGCTCAGGAATTCCACCCGCTCAGAAGTGGAAAAGATCTCCGTTTCACCTTTAAAATCTGTTTCCCCGTTTGCCTCGGCATCCTCCGTAAAATAGCGAAATTCAAAGGATCTGGATATCTCCTGGGCAAAGAGACCCTGAGAGAGTAGTAATGACACAATACAAGCCACGGCCAGCCTTTTACCAGCGTGTAGGAGAGTTTTTATGTGACTTATTTTCATCAGAATGTATTTTATAATTTCATAAATAAGTTGGTCCCGCAGTGGCGGGAGCAAAGAGCAGTTGGCAAAAGATAACAGATAACTCGCTACTCAATACTAGTAAATTTAACTGCCAACTGATTTTCAAATTCACGTCAAACATATTAATACAACTAAATGTACCTTAAATTTTTCTGCCAACTGAGGCAGTTGGTTTGCCAACTTTTCGATGAATGAACACCGAATGACTATTGAGTATCTCTGCCAACTGTAGCTTTTTCAGGGCTGTAATCTGATTCAATATGAATTTGCAGTTACAATAAATCCTCATGCTCACTGAAGCAATATGGCTTGCCAACTGCTCTCTTTGCTCCCGCAGAAGGCGGGATTAACTTATCGATGAATGACCACAGAATGACTGTTGAATATCTCTGCCAACTGTAGCTTTCAGGCTTGCCAACTGCCACCTTAATCCCCTCAGCGACCATTACATTTTTCTACTAGCTTTGGCTTATCCAATTTGCCAACTGCCCATTGCTCCCGCAGAAGGCGGGACCAACTGTATTGCTAAATCTTATTTCCTTAAATTTGGTTCTGCAATATATTAAGCTGCCCCCTTGCCAACTATCTTACATTAATTTCATCCACATGCCGGTAATACCCGTCCGGTTTCAGTTCATGAGAATCAAGCTGCTTCTCTCTGAACAGGAACAACCGTATATCGTTACACAGATGACACTTATTCAGATATTCTTTCTGAGGCGAAAAACCGTATTCTTTTCTTACATGGTGGAAAAAGGCCTGAATCCCCTCATTATAGAGCATGGTTATAAAAGGATATTGATTCTCGTCCAGTGGCTCTCCCATATCTTCCATCCGGATGGCCAGACCCGAACACAATCCCGGTATGTAATTGCCATAAAGATCAATATGAAAATGAGAGGTATCTTCGAGTTCATCGCACGGTGGATTTGCAAGGATTCTCTCAAGCGGTTGCAGGGGAAAAATGTCCTTATAAGTAAACACTGCCCTTCCACCCAGATGAGTCCAGTACCGGCGGGGTATGTTCCACAGATAATCCGCTCCAAATGTCTCTTCGTACTCCTCTAGCAAATGGCGCTTCTGGTCGTCAAAAGCATCCATATCGGAATAAAAGTCCATAATCCATGGAAGTGGTTGAATTCCGGTTTTTTTACATGCATTGATTGCTCCTTTGACCTTGTAAAAAGGAATGTGCTCATTGTGAAAAGGACTCATAGAGATCAGCAGATTGGTAATGCCATGCTTCCGCAATGTCTCAAGAATCTTAACTGCCTGTTCCTCGTTTTTATACCATGACGCATTGGTCTCCACATAATGAATACCCATGCCCATTGCTTTCGCTTCATCTGCTACATTCAGCAATCCGGAAATATTGAGCATGGGCTCGCCCCCGCCAATATGGATGGCACCACAACCCAGAGAAAGGATCTTTTGCATGGCTTTTCCGGCCATATTTTGGTCTATGTAATCCTTTTCCCAACGGGGAGAACACCCGTATAAACAATGCTTACAACCGGAAGTGCAGTAATAGTTGGTAATCAGTCCGCCTGAAAACAGATGATTGATGTTAAGCTTTTGCATTCTCAGTTTTTGATCCATTTAGAAATTCAAAATAAAGGGATTTCATGGAGAGATAAAAACAAAGAGGAAAAAAACTTGTACCACCATCCTCCGCGCCCTTATCATCCTCAGGATTAAAGGCAAATTGGTATATTTATCAATTCAATGAATGCATTCAGTTTTATCCGCTAACATTAGTTGCGTAGCGACGGCATCTTTCATATAGAAGCATATAAGAAATAAAAGCTTGATCTTTGAAAGGATACTGACTTAGAACCTTAAATCTAACAACATATATTGAACCACATTGGTTAAGATTTCAATAGCCATTAAGCTAAGGAATGCTGCCATACTGCCCAACCCAACCCTGAAAAGGGTTAAATATAATAGCCCCGGGTAGCACCCGGGGTTGGCTAACATCGGCCATTATAGCGCTCCAACTGATACCTTTTAGAAAGGCAGTTCGCTTGAATGGAGCGCAAAGGAGGAACCGGTAAATATTCAGACATTGTCCCGGGGTCCGGAAGCCATTCATCAGGAGGTGAGAGATTTATCGCACAATGCAACGTTAATTTATAAAACAGAAATTTTGCCATTCTCCCCAAAATTCCCTATCTTTATCCAAAAAATATTATGCATCCTGAAACCATTCAAATCAACAACCTTGAGCTGGCCTGGTACGAAGGCCGATCCGACGGTACACCCGTTGTCATGCTACATGGTAATTCTTTATCTTCAGAAATTTTCTCTGAACAGTTTGCTGATCCTTTGCTGGCAGATCATTACCGGCTAATAGCCCTTGATCTGCCCGGTCATGGGCAATCAGCCCATTCCGATAATCCATTGAGCGACTACTCAATCAACGGATTAATCGATCATTTTCTGGCGTTCGTGGATAAAATGGGAATTGGAAAAGCCGTTTTTGTGGGTCATTCCCTTGGCGGCCACATCCTGATGGAAGCCTATCCGAAACTGAAAGATCGCATGCTGGGCATGGTGATTTTTGGGGCGCCACCATTTAGGCTACCCCCGGAGATCGAAAAATCCCATCTTGAACATGAGGCTCAGGATCTGGTTTATAAAGAAGACCTTACAGAGGAAGAGATTCACACCTTTGCCCATGCCTGTGTAAGTGAAAGTCACGAAGATCCCGAAGTACTTATGGACGCTGTCAGGCATTCCGATCCGGATATGCGGGCAGGACTCGGACTATCTTATTCTAAGGGAGAAATTGAAGATGAAGCCGGAATTGTGGCTGACATGGAACATCCTTTGGCCATTTTCCACGGCAAAGAAGACCAGCTCATCAACGGCAAATATTACCAGGAATTGAACTTGCCAACGCTCTGGCAGGGGAATGTGCAGTTTATTGATCAGGCAGGTCATTGTCCGCAGTTTGAGAACCCTGAGGCATTTGATAAATTGCTGGACGAGTTTGTAAAAAGTCTTTAGATTCTAATTTCTAAATCCTAAATCCTAAATCCTAAATTCTAAATCCTAAAGTCTAAAGTCCTCTGCGTCACTCCATGATTTCCTCTTTGTTCAAGGGTTCAATTATCTAATTTAACCACCAATTAGGGGAAAATACGCTTCGCTCATATAGCCAAGAATGTACGAATAATAATGTATTTTTTACCTCAAGGCTGTCGGGATAAAAAACAGATGGGGGAATGTGTTAAAAAAACAGGTTAGGGATAAGAACAATATTATGAAATAAGCTCAGGACACTGTCCTGAGGGTAATCATACATATAAAATGCTTCCAGGACACTGTCCTGACGATAATAATGTATATGAAATGATCTCAGGACAATGTCCTGACGGTGATCATATATATAAAATGCTTTCAGGACAATGTCCGGAATGATGGGCACTCATAATTGTGGGTTATAGACTTGTTTTAAATCGGCAGCCGGTCTGACCGCTTTTTCTTAGCGGTCGGACCGGTGAATGGAGGCAAATAAAGAGCGTAAATGCACTGCAATTAGGGTAAAAAGTTCACCTTTGCCTTAAATAACTGGTCCATGCCTGCCCTTTGCCGGATTTGCTGCCGGTCTGCCATGTCTGGTGCCGTCGGCAACCCGTCCGACCGGGCAGCAAAGGCTTGGGTTTGTTCGGATTTATTGTTGTAGTGGCTGTGGCTGCTGGCATCCCTGGTATTCACGAATCGGTCAGACGGGTTGGGCAGCCGGTCTGACCGCTGAGAGTTTTTGGTCCGTGGTATTGTTTTGGGTCGATATAGGTAGTTTCAGGGGCGTACCCTCCTCCAACTCCTCCCTTGTAAAGGGAGGAGGGCCTGATCGTTCAACTATTTTTAGTATTTGCCTATAGGCTCACGGAATGATCCATACGCACAAAATCTTCGGCAAGAGGCGCCGACTTATATCTCATTAAAATTGGGTCTTGGAGTAATTTCATTATATAAAAAAAGGAATTCATTGTTAAACCAATCAAATCATTGTAAATTGCAAAAAATCTAAATATTTAAACTATGGCAAATCAAGAATCAAATGCACCTGAAATAGAACAAATAATCAAAAAGCATTATAAAGCCATCATCACGGTGATTGTTTTGCTCATCCTTGGTTTTAGTACGTTCTTTCAGATTGGTGCGGAAGAAGTAGGAGTGGTAACCCGTTTTGGAAAACATGTGAGAACGGTTCCCTCCGGTTTAAAAACGAAAATCCCCTTTGCGGAAAAAGTGTATAAAGTACCTGTAGAAAGGCAAAAAAAGCAGGAATTTGGTTTCCGGACCGAACAGGCAGGTGTGAGAACCGAATATACGCGGACGGGTTCAGTTACCAGAGACGAAGCCGTTATGCTGACAGGCGATTTGAACCTGGCCAATGTACAATGGGTGGTTCAATACCGTGTAA